>JAQBNQ010000242.1 GCA_028288545.1 Bacteroidota bacterium | reverse complement strand
AATTGAAGTGGCGGAGAATGTTGCAGGATATAATGCCGGGAACTGAGGAATTGCTTGAAAAGGAAGTTGTTTCAGGATACATAGGTTTTGACCCTACGGCCGATTCCTTAGGGGTTGGCAACATGGTGCAGATAATGACGCTTATGCATTTTCAAAAGGCAGGGCACAAGCCTATTGCCCTTGTTGGCGGTGCCACAGGCATGGTTGGCGACCCAACAGGAAAGTCAACCGAAAGAAATCTGCTAACGCCTGATGTGGTTGATTATAACCTGCAGTGTCAAAAAAAGCAGTTGGAGAAATTCCTGGATTTTAATTGCGGTGCTAACTCGGCCGAAATCGTAAACAACTACGATTGGTTTAAGGACTTCACTTTTCTTGATTTTATAAGGGAAGTGGGTAAGCACATCACCATCAATTACATGCTGGCCAAAGATTCGGTAGACAGCCGCCTTAAAAACGGAATGAGTTTTACTGAATTTACCTACCAGTTAGTACAAGGCTATGATTTTTACTGGCTATGGAAAAACAAAGGCGTTAAGCTGCAATTAGGTGGAAGCGACCAATGGGGCAACATTGTAACAGGCACAGAACTGATCCGCAGAAAAGACAGTGGCGAAGCTTTTGCCCTAACCACTCACCTGATTAAAAAAGCGGATGGAACCAAATTCGGAAAATCAGAAAGCGGTAATATTTGGTTAGACCCAACCAAAACATCGCCCTACAAATTTTACCAGTTTTGGTTAAACGCCGCCGATGCCGATGCCACCGAACTTATCCGCATATTCTCCTTAAAAACAAAGGAAGAAATTGAAGCCGTGGAACTGCAACACAATGAAGCCCCTCATTTAAGAATATTGCAAAAGGCTTTGGCCGAAGAAGTGACAGCACGGGTACATTCTCCCGAAGCATTAAAGCGGGCGCAGGAAACTACCGAAATACTTTTCGGGGCCTCGTTTGAAGAATTCAAAAAACTGAACGAATCGGAGATTGAAGACGCCTTTGGAGAGGACATTACCTACAAAGTAAATAAAGACTTATTTTTGACGGAAGTTGACCCGGTAAGCCTTATTGGTGAGAAAGCAACAATTTTCTCCTCAAAAGGCGAGGCTCGAAAAAGTATACAGGGCAATGGTGTAAGTTTGAACAAGGAGAAGTTAAGCCTTGAAAAAAAGATATCTGCTGCAGACCTGTTATATGGCAAATATCTTTTGGTTCAAAAGGGAAAGAAAAACTATTACCTGATAATTGCGAATTAAAATGGTGCGGAAAAAAATATTCTTTCTTGTTTTAGTGGCAACAGTGGTTGGCACCTTTGCAATGCAGTCGTGCACTAAATCAGTGTTTGCCTGCTTTAGCACCGATGCGAATGTGGATAGCCTGCACATTAACCGCACCGTAACTTTTAATGCCAACTGCAGCACAAACGGCGATGAGTTTTTCTGGGAGTTTAATAACAACCCCGATTCAACTAATTTCGGCTCCGTGGTTACAAAGACTTTCAGAGACACCGGAACCTTGAATGTTTATTTGCTGGTAGTTAATGGAAACAGGTCCTCCTCCTCTACTCAAACTTTAAATGTAAAGCCTTAATTACCAGGGCTTTTATAGCGTGGCGTTTAATACATCCATCATACCTTGCGCCTTAAGCAGCATTTCATCATATTCCTTTTCGGCTATTGAGTCATAAGTAATAGCGCCTCCCACCCTTACCGATAGGTATTTATCAGATTCATTATAGAGAATGCTCCGTATAACAACATTAAAGTCAAAATCACCTTCGGGAGTTATATAACCCAGCGAGCCCGAGTACAATCCGCGTTTAAAATCTTCGTAGCGTTCAATATTTTTCATCACCTCCACCTTCGGAGCGCCGGTCATGCTACCCATAGGGAAGGCATTTTTAATCGCATCAACCGCGCTTACGTCTTTACTTATTTCGGAGCTTATAGTTGATATCATCTGGTTAACTGCGTTAAACTCGTAAACGCCAAACAGTTCATCCACAACCACAGTACCCGCAACGGAACTCCTTGCAAGATCATTTCTTACCAGGTCAACAATCATCACGTTCTCGGCCAGCTCTTTCGCATCATTCTTTAACTGATGCTTCAACGCTTCATTTTCAGTTTTTGTGGCGCCCTTTTTTATCGTTCCCTTAATGGGTTCGGATATTAATTTACTCCCCTCCTTCTTTAAAAATCTTTCTGGGCTGGAGCACAGTAAATATTTGTCGCCCAGTTTAAAAAAACAACTAAACGGCGCTTTGGCCTTTTCATTTAACCGGTTAAATATTTGCACCGGATCAAGGCTGGCATCACTCAAAAAAAACTCGTTGCAGTAGTTCAGTTCATAAAAATCCCCTTCAACTATTTGCTGCTTTATCAGTTCTACATTTTGAAGGTAGTTCTGCTTTGCAGTTCGGGCTTCTAATTTTCTATCCGGGTTCTCATCGACCCGAATTGGTGCAACATAAGTATTGATAGCTTCCACTATTTCAAAAGCCTCCGGGTAATTTCTATTGATACTTACTTTATCCCCATTGATTTGAAGGGTATAGCGGGGCTTAAAAAAATACATCTCCGGAAATTTTATTCGGTCCGTGTGGCGGCTTTCCAGTTTTTCGATTTGATTTTTTAGGTCGTACGATAGGTAGCCATAAATTGGCGATGTTGCATTTTTGCTAAAGGACTTTAACTCATCAAAAGCATGTTCACCTGCTGTCAGTTGTTCAATGGCGTCAATAGCCAATAGCCAACCACTGCTTTTATGCTTTAAAGGATAATCATTACTGTCCAACAGGCAAACAACCCTAAAACGGGCAGCCCATTGAAGTGCCTTCTTTTTAAAAGTTTCTGCGTCTCCAATCGGTAGAGTTGTCGATTCGGCCATGAAGTAGGTACATTGAAAATACGACTGTATTTCCGGTATTTAAATTGCAAATCTTGCTGAAATATCCTAAGAAACTGATTCCAGGGTTTTCTTAAACAGCAATTTCTCTCTTTCAGGACCAGTTGATATCATTGAAATATCTGTTTTCAGATACTCTTCCAGGAAAGTCAGGTAGCCAAGAAACGTTTCCGGCAGATCTTCATAAGCAGTAAAATTGCGCAGGTCGGTTTTCCACCCACATAGTTTGTGATAAACCGGTTTTATCTCGGTATTGCACATATCATAAGGGATCTCCTGCGAAACTTTACCATTCACCTCGTAATCAGTACAGGCCTCAATCACCTCAAAATCGTTCAATATGTCCGATTTGGTGATAGCTATTTGTGTAACTCCATTGATCATCATCGAATATCTGAGTGCCGGAAGATCGATCCATCCGGTACGGCGGGGTCTGCCGGTAGTGGCTCCAAATTCGTTGCCAACTTTTCTTATCAATTCGCCGGTTTCATTATTCAACTCAGTAGGGAAAGGTCCGGTACCAACCCTGGTGCAATAAGCCTTGGTAATGCCTATTACCTCTTTAATTTTTGTAGGTGGAATACCCAAACCATTGCAGGCACCCGAACTAATCGTGTTAGATGAAGTTACATAAGGATAAGTGCCAAAGTCAATATCCAGCATGGTTCCCTGTGCTCCTTCGGCCAAAATATTTTTGCCCTTGCTTAAAGCGTCATTCAGGTAGTATTCCGAATCGATAAGATTAAGCGATTTAATAAACTCAATGGCTTCGAACCACGGTTTTTCAAACTCGGCCAACGAATATTCGAAGTCGTATATCTTCAACAGGTTTAAGTGCTTCTCTTTTATCTTATCGTAAAGCGATTTGAAATCCGAACTTAAAATATCGCCAATGCGCAAGCCATTTCTACCGGTCTTATCCATGTAGGTAGGTGTAATACCGCGCAATGTTGAACCTATTTTATTCTGACCTTTTGCAGCTTCCGAGGCCGCATCCAGTATTTTATGGGTAGGAACAATTAAGTGCGCCTTTTTAGAAATAAGCAAACGTTTATTTACATCAATACCCTTCGACAGGATATTTTCAATTTCCTTTTTTAGGGTTACAGGGTCAATTACAACACCGTTGCCAATTACGTTCACAGGCCTTTCGTGCATAATACCGCTGGGTACGGTGTGCAACACAGTTTTAACCCCGTCTATTACAAGAGTATGACCAGCATTCGGCCCACCCTGAAAACGGGCAATAATATCGTATTTGCCAGCCAGGTGATCAACTATTTTTCCTTTCCCTTCATCTCCCCATTGCAAGCCCAGAAGAATATCCACGTTCATTTATCAAACTTTTGATTTTTTATTAATTCGGTTTCGTTAGCCAAAGGCCTATGCGCTTTTTAAAAATTCGATGGCGCTTTCCTCATCGGGGCGGGTATTAAAAACGCTTTCCAACTTGGTCATTTGCAAAAGCTTCTTCATTTGATCAGGCAAACTGCATAAAGCTACCTCGCCACCTGCATTGCGGGTTTTTGAAAGTGCAGTCAATAACATACCCAAACCAGTACTGTTAATAAACTTCATACCAGCCATATTAAAAAGTACCTTCTTGCTGCCAGCCTCAATGTTCTGTTTCAATAGTTCCATTACAGGTCCATTGGTATTTTCTCCTAATAAATTCCCGTCCAGGTAAATCACCAAAACGCCGTCTTTTGTTTCTTGTTTCATTGGATAATGTTTGTTTTATACTGTTTGTTTTTCTGCTTCCTTTTTGATGTTTGCTTCTAATTCTCTCTTTTTCTGGCAACTACCACATATACCGTACATATTCAGTGAGTGGTGCGTAATTTTAAAGTTCAAAAGCTCGCCCATCATACTTTTAATTTGCTGAATGCGAGGATCGCAAAATTCCACTACTTTTTTACAATCCACGCAAATAATATGATCATGCTGTTTATAACCATAGCTTTTTTCGTACTGCCCCAGATTCTTACCAAACTGGTGTTTCTTAATAAGATCGCAGGAAACAAGTAACTCCAGGGTATTATAAACGGTAGCTCTGCTTATGTTGAAATTTTTTTTCCGTATGTCCGTATAAAGGAACTCCGCCTCAAAATGGTCGGTGCGCAGGTATATTTCCTCAAGTATCAGGAACCGCTCTGTCGTTTTCCGAAGGTCCTTGCCCTCAAGGTAGGCCGAAAAGATATTCTTTACCTCTTCGATTTGCTCTTTTTTGTCAGGTGAAATCACACGCGAAAATACAAAGTTCCAACGGGCTTTAAAATTAAAAATCCACACCTATTCATAAGGTATGTCATAAATCTCCTTGGCCCTGTCAGTATCGGCAGAGCCGTGGGTAGCTTTCCAGTACATTTTACCCGTATTTTCCTGGTATTTTATTTTGGCCTTTTTAAATTGTAACAGAACGGTATTCATGTCCATAATGGCCCAGCCCTTGCGTCTTTTGGCAAATATCGACTCTAAAGGCGCAACACCACTTCCTCTCATACCATCCTGCCATTCCTTAAAAAGAAGGTCAATGGAAACCTTCATCGTTCCCCATCGCGCGTCATATATCCCCGGGGTAAGTTTATTGCTGATTTCCAACAGCCAGTGCGCCTCGTTTAAGATATAACTGAATGACTTTATGCCCACCGTCGCCTCAGGGAAAAAGGGCGTAGCATCGCCCGAAATGGACTTATCCTTTGGCGAACTGCTTATTTCCCCTTTTTTATCCCAGGTATAGCCTCGCGTAAAAAGTTGATCGGTAGCTGCAGCCTGGCCCTTATTTAATCCCACCACAAGGTAGTGAAGGTCAAGGTCGTAATCTACCCTGTTATTCAGTTCGTTACATTCCAGCGATTGGCAGTTTAATACCAAACTAACGCTTACAATAAACCATACCTTATTGGTTTTCGGGTTGTACCCCCCATCCTCCAACGAAAAACGCAGCAACTGTATTTTATCAGCCGCCCTATCCGACCGCAGGTCAAAACCATTAATAAGCGTTACGTAATCGCTCTTTCCTTTCAGCCAATCTTCGGCTGGTACATAAACAGTATCTTCCATTACCACCAGGTGATTCTCCTTTGCCTTTATCTTAATGCTTGCCTCACCCTCTTTAAACACAACATCAGGGGTAGCAACATAAGTGTAGAAAGAAGTATAGTAAGTACTGTCTGACCCACTACCTGTTCCACTGGTGTGAACCGAAATAGGGGTACCGCTATTAAATTGTACATAATCGCCTAACCTGTTGCAGCGATGGTTATAAGTCCACTGGTGCTGAAAGCCTCTCCAAATATAAGCCTTGTTATAAGGCTGCAATTGGGCAATCGCTGCCAACTCCATAACCAGGAATGAAAATATAAACCCACACTTTTTCATCACTAACAATAATACGTCTTTAATGATAAAATATTTTCCATTTGCCTTTTAGTACTCGCCTTCACGCGGACTGTTTTTGCTAAACCGTTGTGTCATTTCTTTGTCATTTCTTTGTCATTTTTTTGTCATTCCTTTTAACCATCCTACTTTTTACACTCCGGTGACTCTTTTCCGTTTTCCAATATGTAAATTTGTGATATTCTTTTATCGAATCTTTAAATGCCGGACTATGAAAAAACATTACTCAATCAAAAAAGCACTTTTGGCATTATTGCTCGCTATAGGTCTTAGCGCTTACGCCCAGAAAGTAGAATTTCTAAATGCAAACAATGTAAACGCGGGATTTGGCATAGGCGGTAATTTATTTTCGCTACTCGATACAAGCCAGGCGCATAACCAGGCAGATTCTGTCCATACCCTATGGTCACTTTTGGAATGCCCGAAAGGAACTAACAAACGTACCACCTTTACCGCCTCGCTTTGGCTAAGCGCTTTAGACA
Source organism: Bacteroidota bacterium (assembly GCA_028288545.1). GTDB lineage: Bacteria > Bacteroidota > Bacteroidia > Chitinophagales > LD1 > Bog-950. Next base: position 1,804 of record JAQBNQ010000242.1, on the reverse strand, counting down.
ACGGATCAAATCTCCATTGCGCCGGCCAACGTTATGCCCAGGCCGGTCACGATTTTTACGATGGGCCGGTTGCCACCAACTATACTTCGGCTTACGATAATTATTACAGTAGCGTGTTTAAAGTTACGCGCAGCCAGATAATACGGCACCTTGGTTTGGGCAATTCAATTGATCCCAGTCTTATTGATACCGCCATTTTATTTTGGCCGGCAAAAGGAAATCCTTTTGTAGACACCGCTTACGGTATAAACATTGCCAGCCACCTGGCCCCATTTATAGATGTCGATGGCGACCAGGTTTATAACCCTAGCCACGGCGATGTACCCGCCATTTGTGGCGATGAGGCAATATTTTTTGTTTTTAATGATGACCGGGGGCCGCACTTAGAAACCTCCGGTACTAAACTTGGAGCAGAGATACGTGGCTTAGCGGAGGTCTTTACGGATACTGCTTCAAACAGCAATAGTCCTTTTACCTTGCAAAAACGCGCTATCAACAACACCGTTTTTGTAAGTTATGAAATTGAAAATAAATCTGCCAACAACTACCAGGATTTATACGTTGGCCTATTCGACGAAACGGACCTTGGCTGTTTTAATAACGACAGGGTTGGATGCGATACCAGTAGAAATTTAATGTTTGTTTATAATACCGATTCGCTGGTTGAGGCGGATTGCTTTAACTACTCCGGATATGGTACTTTATTTGCAGCCAGCGGAATAAAAAGTCTCAATAATCAACTTACCTCGTTTAGTTATTTTACAGATGGTGCTCCAACCGCACAGGCCGATCCGCTAACCTGTACCGGGTATCGCAACTATCTAAGTGGCTTTTGGAATGATAGTACTCCCTTCACATTTGGCGGCAATGGCTATGGTGGTTCAGTTCCCACAAAATTTATGTTCTACGGAAATCCGTTATCAAATAGTTGGAATGACCGCACAAGTGGCCTGCCACCCGGCGATAGAAGAGTAACCGGCGGTTTCGGCCCTCAAAGTTTCCCGGCAGGTGCAACCAAAAAATTCGACTATGCATTTATCGCATCATTCGATACAAGATCCCACCGGTTTATAATTATTGATACTCTTAAACGCGATGCGGATATTATACAGGCTTTTTACGATAGTACGATTTCGGCTTGTCGGGCTGCTGTGGTGTTACCTACCGCTTCAAACAAATTAAGTAATGATTTGAAGCTTTTGGTATATCCCAATCCCGCCTCATCGGTTTTATTTGTTGAAGCCAGCGACCGGCTTACAGGTATGGAATTGACAGATATGCCCGGCCAGGTATTAATCACAAAACAGCTTGACTCTAAAAATATCTCTTTAGATATTTCACATCTTTCTAAAGGCGTATATATACTGCTGCTTAAAGTCGGAAGCAAAACAGCCACCAGGAAAATTGTAATAGAATAGTAAGAAGATAGGTAAATAAAAACTACAAGCCGTCCCCATGGGGCGGCTTCTTTTGTGAAAAACAGAAACGTTCTTATTTTTAACTATCTAACCTTTTAATAAACACATGAACCTTAAACTATTCATTGCATTTATCCATATCCTGGTTTTTGGCATTGGGTTTTATTCAATATGGACAAGGGCCAATGCCTTAAAAAAATTAAAGGACAATTCCGGACTGCCGGAAGTTTTCAAGGCCGATAATTTTTGGGGGCTGGCTGCACTGTTATGGATAGTAACAGGTGTTTGGCGGGCCTTTGGCGGGCTTGAAAAAGGAACAGCCTATTATGTCCACAATACGGCCTTTCTAATAAAAATGTTGCTATTCGGGTTAGTTTTTGTACTTG
>JAQBNQ010000203.1 GCA_028288545.1 Bacteroidota bacterium | reverse complement strand
CTTTGCGCTGTTACATTCACATCGTGACCTGAAATGGACAATTGATCCTTCCAATCGCGGTTTCGGCTAATAGTTATAAAGGAATACAAACCAAAAATTATCAGCAATGGCGCTATAAGACCGGGCTTTTTGAAATTAGGTTCTTGTATAGACAATTCAATCTTTGTCATTTTGAATATAAGCCATGCCAAAACAATGACCAGGCCTAATACCGGAGCATATAAAAACCGCTCTGCAAAAATTCCTCCCCGTAAAAGAACAAACATCATGGCCGGGGCCAGAGTTACCGTACCTATTGCAATACCAAGAGCAACAGGCGATTTTTTGTTTGCGCCTTTGTAAACGAAGTAAACTAAAGTTACAGCAAACAGCACCCCCGCAAAGGTTCCAAAGTTTGTCCAATCCGCAGCAGGTATCTGGTTATAAGCGTAACTGTACGATAGCGGATACGGGATCAACAGCAATTTTATACACCACGAAAAAATCAAAAACATGGAAGGCAATTTTGCACCTGGATCTGTGTATGGATAATTCATCAGGTCCTTCATACCCGAACCACTTATTGAACCAAGCACCGCATATTTTTGAAGTTGAAATACCAGCACCAGCACAATAAATGGAACCGTTCTTACCAAAATCTCTTTAAGGTTATACTTGCCTGTAAAAAACAGAATTACAGGCACAAGTATAAAACCGATCAAAGCTGTTTCTTTCGAAAGTAAAGCCAGGTAAAAGAAGAACCCTGATAGTGCCAGCAGTTTATAATTTGTAGCAGATGTTGAGACTGCGCGAAGCAGAATATAGATAGCAATTACCAGGTTCAGAAAAGATAGGATCTCATCGCGGCTCTTAATATTGGCCACCACCTCGGTGTGAACAGGATGCGCTAAAAACAGCAAGGAAATAACCAGCGCAAAAAGCGGATTGTAGTTCCGGAAAACACGCATTAATAACAGGCAAAGGAAAAACCCGGTAAGGGCGAATAACAACAGGTTGTCAAAATGACTTACATGCGGGTTTTGCCCGAAGAACTGGTTTTCGATAGCAAAGGTGGCCAGCGACAAGGGGCGACAATAACCTAAATCTACATTTTGAAAATGCCACACATCTGTGGTAAAAATACCGCCAAGGCCCTTAAAGCCTTGCTGTATATATTGGTTATCGAGGATAATACCATTGTCGTCTAAAACGTAATTATTGCCAATGGTGTTTGCATATAACAAAAAGCCGACTGCAGCACTAATTACTGCAAACCACATTTTTGGTTCAAACACAATTTGAGGCCCCGGCTTTTGTTGCTTCGCGGGTTGATCAATGGTGATTATGGTCGTCTTTTTTTTCACTGGCTTACGCGAATATTAGAAAAGTATCCAAAATAAAAACAGTTGGCTATAAATGCCAACTGTTTTAGTGCCCGAAGAGAGATTCGAACTCTCACACCCTTTCGGGCGCTACCACCTCAAGGTAGTGCGTCTACCAGTTTCGCCATCCGGGCCCTGAGGGACGCAAATATAAATAAAGACCTTACAAAATGGAACGCGGATTTCCTATGCTTTTTACGATGGGCTTGAACCGAAAAACCCCTTATGTCTAAAAAAGTAATCATTCTATTAGTAGAAATAAATAGAAACGACATACATTACAATAAATTCATTACAAATTGACTTGCAAAGCCCTATCTCCAACACATTGAAATTTTATATTACATATTTTTCCAAAAGTAGAATGCTCAGTTTTTAGTTCAGTTTGGCAAATGCCGCCTTAAAATTTCCTACTTCCGAACCTGCATTAGCTCCTCTCCTTTGGAGAGGCGGGGGAGAGGTGATCACCCCTTACTCTTCTCAAGCGTAAAAGCGAAGGTCGTTCCCACGCCCACCGTGCTGCGCACATTTATAGTTTGTTGATGCGCTTCTATGATATGCTTTACAATGGCAAGGCCAAGACCGGTGCCACCCTGCTCCCGCGAACGGTGTTTGTCTATCCGGTAAAACCTTTCGAAAAGGCGTGGAAGGTGTTGCTCGGATATGCCAATGCCGTTGTCCGTAATTTCGATCAGGATGTTGTCATCCATATCGTAATAACTGGCAACTGTTTCGCCATTTTCTTTACCATATTTAATTGAATTATCAATCAGGTTGGTAATTACCTGGCGTATCTTCTCCTTATCAGCATTTACAAAAAATGGCTTTTCAAAACCTTTTTTTACGCTTAGGGTAATGGATTTGGTTTTAGCCTTTAGCTCCATCGACTCGAACACCTCCTTTACAAGTTGGGTAATTTCGAATATCTCCTTTACCATCGAAACTTCTCCCCGCTCTATCTTTGATATTTCGTCCAGGTCATCGACAAGATTATTGAGCCGGTCAATGCTCTTTACTGTGCGCTCCAAAAAGTGTTTCATTACTTCGGGCTCTTCCATAGCTCCATCCAGCAAAGTATGTATGTAGCCCTGTATGTTGAATATAGGAGTCTTCAACTCATGCGAAAGATTGGCCAAAAACTCCTTTCTGAATTTTTCCAGCTTTTGCAGATCTTCAATTTCTTTACTCTTATCGCTAACCCAATCTTTCACCTGGGTTTCCATTTCGCTAAGCGGGTCATCGCTGGTTGATTCACCGATGGCTTCTTTCATGCTCTTGTTCAGCTTAAACTGGTGAATGATCTTGTAAACCAGTTTTATGCGGTTGCGCAGGTAAATATCAACCACGTAATAAAGCAAAGAAGAAGCCGCTAAAAATATGAGCAGGAATATAGCAACAAAGTGTAGCCACGAAACTTCAAAGTAAAGATCGATAAGACTTACGCCCAATGCCAACATAAAGGAGATAACAACAGTAAGTGTACGGGGCGATAGCTTATCCAAACCGATATATAAAATTTAAACGCCGAAATTATTCATAAAACCGAAGCGAAGGTCAAAATAAACGGATGGCTAAGATTGAATGCCAGTCTCAAATTATAATTATGACTTTATCTTATCGTGCTTCAGCACTTTTGCCTCAATGTAAAAAATGATCTCCTCCGCTATGTTCGAACTAAGGTCTCCTACCCTCTCTAACCTCCTGGTAACAGAAATGAGATTAAGGAGCGGAACAATATCGGTATTGCCTTTGGCAATATATGCGGCCACCGTTGCTGTTGCCTGTTTATTTATATTGTCAAGTTCCACATCTTTATTAAACACTAAGCGGGCCTGCGATGAATCGTCAGTACTTAAAGCCCGCACATTATCTTCTATCATCGAATCTGCCATCTCGTACATTTTGGCCAACTGAAGATCCTTAACGAGTTGCTCATCGTACACCTTATCCATGTCTATCACAAACTTCGCAATGCCCTTTGCGCTATCGCCAATGCTTTCCAGGTGTGAGTTTATTTTAAATGCTGCAAAAACAAACCGAAGGTCAATAGCCACGGGATTAAAAATGGCTACAAAATTCTCGCAGTCCTTATCAATTTTCAATTCCTCTGCATTTACCCTTCTCTCATTTACCAGCACCTCGCGGGCAAGGTGCTTATCAAGGGTATTCATCGCCTTAATACTTTTGCGCAATTGTTTTTGCACCAGCAAAAACATTTCTATCAGGTTATTTTTTAGCGATACTATTTCGTTATCTAAGTGTCCCATTTCTTACTTAATTATTTGAAAATTATTTTTTTTCATCCGCTCAATTTTAACCACTATCCGAATCTTCCGGTAATATAATTCTGCGTTTGCTCTTTTTTCGGATTAGTAAAAATCGTTTTAGTATCATCATATTCCACCAGGTCGCCTAAATAGAAGAAAGCTGTTTTATCGCTTACCCTGGCTGCTTGTTGCATGTTATGGGTAACTATTAAAATAGTGTATTTGGGTTTCAATTCCCATATCAGGTCCTCAATTTTAGCGCTTGAAATAGGATCAAGGGCGGAAGCAGGTTCGTCCATTAGCACCACTGAAGGTTCAACGGCAATGGCCCTTGCAATACATAAACGCTGTTGCTGGCCACCGGATAAGCTAAGCGCGTTTTTGTTCAACTTGTCTTTTACTTCGTCCCACAATGCGGCTTGTCTTAACGAACGTTCAACCGTTTCTTCAATAAATTTTTTGTGTGTTACGCCATTTACCCTTAAGCCATAAGCAACATTTTCGAAAATGGTTTTAGGAAAAGGATTTGGCTTCTGAAAAACCATTCCCACTTTTTTGCGCAGTTCATTTACACGAACATCTTTGGCAAAAATATCTTTGTTATCAATCAGCACTTCCCCTTCCAGTTTAAAACCTTCTATCAGGTCGTTCATTCGGTTAAAAGTGCGCAGAAAAGTAGATTTACCACAACCGGATGGGCCGATAAGGGCCGTAACCGTGTTCTGCTTAATTTCCATATTAATATCTCGCAGTACATGAAAATCACCGTACCAGCAATGCACATTTTTTGCCTGAACCTTATTCATACTTTTCTCTTCTTTATGGTTGAGTAATTTCGGCATTTCCGAACTTATCTCTGAAAATTTCTCTTCCCCTTCTTTTTTACCCAGGCTTACCTCCTGCTCTTCCGGCTTTTTCATTTCCGCTATCATTTTACCAGTTTTAAATGATTTACCATCTCACATTCTTCTGCCATCTGTTGCGCAAATAAACTGCAGAACCATTCATCAAAAACGTAATAGACATAAGCACAATAATGGCTGCCGCTGCGTTAACCGCAAAGCCGGCTTCGGGCCTCGAGGCCCAATTATAAATTTGAATAGGCAATACCGTAAAGGAACTGAAAACAGATTTAGGAACAAAGGGCACATACGTAAGTGCACCAACTACAATAAGCGGCGCCGTTTCGCCAATAGCGCGCGAAAGGGCCAGGATGATCCCCGTCATAATTCCACCTGCCGATGCGGGAAGAACCTGCATCCACACTGTTTGCCACTTGCTGGCCCCCAATGCGTAAGAGGCTTCGCGTAAGGTATTGGGCACTGTTTTAATTGCCTCGCGTGTAGAAACTATTACGATTGGCATAATAAGCAAGGCCAGCGTTAAACTGCCCGATAAAATACTTTCGCCTAAATGCAAAAAGCGCACAAAAACTTCAAGCCCCAGCAAACCATAAATAATGGACGGAACACCTGCCAGGTTTGAGATATTTATTTCAAGCATGGACGACCACCTGCTTTTTTTAGCATATTCTTCAAGGTATAAACCGGCACCAACTCCAATGGGGATAGCAAATAAAGCTGTTGTTACCATGATCCATAAAGTTCCGGCCCATGCGGTTAGTATCCCTGCCTTTTCGAATTTGCGCGAAGGAAGTGCTGTGAAAAAATCAAGTGATATTCTGTGCAAGCCATCCATACCTATTTTAATAAGCAGAACCGCCAGCATGATCATGCCTACCGAGGTCGCAAAAATTGCCCAGCCTTTAAAAATGTTATCTTTAAGCGTTTTAGCCCTTTCGTTATTCATATTGGGCGCGGTATTTTTTTCTGATAAAATAGCTGATGTTATTCAACACAAATGTGATGACGAACAGCGTTAGTCCTGCAGCAAAAATTGTTTTGTATTCCAACGAAGCCCTTGGTACATCGCCCATACTTACCTGTACAATGTAGTTTGTTATTGTTTCAATGGGCACACGAGGATCAAGCGTTAGCCTTGGTTGTTGTCCTGCTGCCAGTGCCACTATCATTGTTTCGCCTACAGCGCGGGAAAATCCAAGTATCACCGAAACCATAATACCGGATGAAGCGGCCGGAACAATAACCTTTAACGCGGTTTGAAATTTTGAAGCCCCCAATGCAAACGAAGCCTCGCGCATGGAGTTGGGTACCGCATACATTGCATCTTCGCTAAGCGAGGAGACGAAGGGAACTATCATAATACCCATTACTATGCCCGGCGAAATAGCATTAAAACCCGCCAGGCCAGGTATGATATGCTGCAGCAAAGGAGTAACAACAGTTAAAGCAAAAAACCCATAAACAACAGTAGGCACCGATGCAAGTATTTCGAGCATGGGTTTTATGTAACCGCGCAATTGTTTAGATGCGTATTCGCTCAGATAAATAGCAATGGATAAACCCAGCGGAATAGCAATGATCAAAGCAACCAAAGTGGTAAGCAGGGTTCCGGTTAATAGTGGTAGAATGCCAAAATGCTTATCGGCAAAAAGTGGTGTCCATTGAGTATCTGTAATAAAATCGCTGAAGGGAACTTCACTGAAAAACTCAATAGTTTGAAACAGCAAAACCGCAATAATGCCCACAGTAGTTAAAACACAAACTGCTGCGCATAAAAACAAAAGCCCTTCAATAATTCGCTCCTTTAAATTCATTCTATTCATTAAAGAGAAAAACAGGGGTCCCGGTTATTAAGCCGGAACACCCTGTAGATGTCAATTAATTAACCCAATTCTAAAAACTTTATTTAGCGGTAGTCTGCTCTGATTTAAGCAGGTCTTCCATTTTCATTCCCACATTATTTTTTCCAACAAACAGCGAACCTGTTGTTCCGGCTGTCCAGCGTTGTTTAACCAATTGGTTTGCTTCGTCTGGTAGTGCAACATAACCAACTTCAGCAGCTAATTTAGCGCCATTAGCCAGATAGTAATCAACAAATGCCTTCACTTCATTTTTAGCCGATGATTTCTTATTTACATAAATGAATAATGGACGCGAAAGCGGCTGGTAAGTTCCGTTCTTCACCGTTTCGGCAGTTGGAGTTATCGCTCCATCGCCATCTTCTTTCTTTTCGTTGTCAATAGGCAATACCTTCAGTTTGTCTTTGTTTTGCTCGTAGTAAGCAAGGCCAAAATATCCCAAAGCATATTTATCTCCTGCTATACCCTGTACCAATACGTTATCATCTTCACTGGCAGTATAATCACCGCGGCTTGATTTTGATTTTCCGTTGATAGCCTCAGTAAAGTAATCATAAGTGCCGGAAGCAGTGCCCGGTCCGAAAAGATGTATTTCTTCTTTAGGCCATGCAGGATTAACATCGCTCCATTTCTTTATTTTGGTTTGTGCATCCGGCTCCCACATTTTCTTTAATTCCTTAACGGTAATTTTGCTTAACCATGTATTGTCTTTGTTAACTACAACCGCTAATCCGTCGTAAGCAATCGGCAATTCAATGTAGTCGATATTAGCCGCCTTGCAAATAGAGTCCTCGCTGTGCGTAATAGGGCGGGAAGCATCGCTGATATCGGTTTCGTTTCTTCCAAATTTTTTAAAACCTCCACCGGTGCCAGAAGTACCAACAGTAATATCAACGCTGTCATTTTTCTTTTTGTAGTCTTCTGCTACTGCTTCACTGATAGGCTCAACGGTGCTTGATCCATCAATTTTAATTTGCGGCTTGGCACCTGTGTTGGCTGCCTCTTTGTTGTCTCCCTGCGGCTTATTTCCACAACTTGCTAAAAGGATAGTTGCGAAAAGAGCGATAAATAATTGTCTCATAATTTTTGATTGTTTTATTTGAATGCAATATTGTTTTGTAATGTTTCTTTAGTGTTAATGCCGCCTTATGTTATTAAATCAACTTCACTTTTTTGTTGAACCACTCTGTATCAAATTTGAATTGAGCCCGAATAACAAGCATGTTATCATTTAAATCGCGCGTAAAGCCGTTAACGTGGGTAGTCATGTTTTTGATGATATCGTAGTACACCTGCAATTGGAAGAAATCAGTAGGGCGGAAAATATAACCCACACCTATTGTCTGGTAGGCAATATCCGCCGCACTTAACTTAGCATCGTTGGTAGTGCTCATATCTTTTTGGCCCACTTGTGAATTTGGATTATAGAAATCGTATTTAAGCACAATATCGTGGCAAATAGCATGTCCGTCCTTTAACTTTTGCTTAAACGTTTGCACGAAGTAAACATAAGCTCCATTGAATTTGCGGATGTAAAGATCATTTCCTACGGCAACCGGTACAGTTGACGCGTTATTGATACCCGGCTGTTGACCGGCAATAAATTCACCTCTAAAAGTTGTGGTTCCAATTTTATAATCAGCACTTAACTGCAAATCCACACCCGCATATTGGCGGGTATAAAATTTCTTGTTAGCGCTTGACGAATCCGTGATCTTAGTATAAACCAAAGCTCCCACGGTGTTTTTGTCAATATCAAAAACAAAAGGAGTTGATTGCAAAACCCCACCATAGTAATAAGAGCCACCACCAGAAATAGTAACAGTAGCTTTAGTACCTGCGTGAATCGTATCACGCACCTGAATGCGGCCAATAAAGTCCTTTCTACTGGTAAATGCGCTGGCGGCAGAACCTGTACCGTTAAATGCACCGGCGTCTAATCTTACAAATAAAGGGTTCTTCAACTTTGCAAGTGGCGAGGTTTTAGGAGATTCGATAACCAACTCGGCACCCAAGTCTTTTTCAGCCGGCATTATTAACTGGCTCATTCTGCCTCTATCCGGACTTTCGCGAATATCATCGGCAGATGTTACTTCATATCCAAACGGGCGATCCATCATTCCGGCTTGGAAGCCTATCCAACCCGTCCAAGGGTCAATCACTCTACCCCAAAAATCTCTTGTCTGAAATCCCTTTTCGGTCATATCCATTTGAAACTGAGCCTGGAAAACGCGGAATCCCTTTGCTCCTTCGTGATCGTAAATTAGCT
>JAQBNQ010000174.1 GCA_028288545.1 Bacteroidota bacterium | reverse complement strand
GGGTTGAGTGTACTGAAAATTTTTCTATCCTTGAGTAAGAAATAGAATACTCCTCCTTTCCATTTTTTTTGTACAAAAAATTATCGTCGAAGTAAACTATCGGTGTATTGAGTGCCCACCAAACCCCGTATCCCATAACTGCTAAAATTGCAACAACCGCTATAGCCAACCCATTTAGCTGATGGTCTCGCCATTTTTCGGTAACAGAAATTCCTATAATTAGGACCGCAAGACCCAAAAAAATGACCAAAAACATTGTTAAGGTTATTATAAAACTCAGCGAACGACTCCCTATTAATTTTCTTTCCATCGTTCAATTATCACACCTGCTTGCCTGATGGCAGATTCTCTCATTATCACATTATCACATTTGCATTAACTAACCACCTTCTTCTCCTCCACCTTCTTTTCTTCAACTCCATAAACATCATTATAGAATTTCAGATTGCCGTTCTCATCAACATCGGCGGTCATGTATAGGATAAGTACAGGTAATCGTCTCTTTAGCTTAAACTCTGATTGCTTTTGGTCCCTCATACAAGCTTCCAGTTTTGTAACCTGGGCGGTATCCAATCCTTCCTTCAAAACATATTCAGCCAGCACCATTGGTTTTTCTAACCGCACACAACCGTGACTTAAAAAACGGTCTTTTTTAGAGAACAATCCCCTGGCATCCGTATCGTGCAGGTAAATGCTAAATGGCGAATTAAGGTCGAATTTTAAAACACCCAAGGAGTTATCGCAACCGGTTCCCTGGCGGATTGTGTAGGGGAAATAGTGTTCCGAAAATCTTGTCCAGCCCACGGTTTGGGGGTCAATAACCTCGCCCTTACCATTAATGACCTGCAGATTATTATCCTCCAGGTAGCTCAACCGCTTCCTTATTTTAGGCAGCATTTCTTTTGTGGCAATGCTAAAAGGAACTGTCCAATACGGATAGGCAATTACTTTGGTGATATAAGCTGTAAACGAAGGAGTTTTTGTCGATAGCTTTCCAACTATCACCTTCATGCTTATATCTTTTGTTGAATCGCTTTTTATAATTTGTAACCGCGCAGCAGGAATGTTTACCATTACAAACTCCCGTTCTTTCAACCTGCCGGTCCAGCGCCAATAGTTTAAACTCTCCTTTATCTGCCTCACCCTTCTTGCAATCGGAAAATTCAGGAAGGTTAATGTTTTATCGTCCAGCTTACCGGTAGTATCTACACTCATCATCTTCTGAAAGCCCTTTACGGCGGCTTTCATCACCGCTTCAGTAACGGAGTCATTATTTACTTCGTCCGGCACAAAGCCATATGCTCTTAACTTTCTTACCGCAGTTACTTTTCCTGCTCCGGCGGCTGAAGCGGACATGGTATCTATTTCAACAGCAATTTTAAGGTAAGTGCCCATGCGGTTCAACTCACTTTTAAGCGTAACGTATTGGTTAATACGCGGCTCCAGACTATCCAGCGTTTTGCGCCAGTTCCGGTGTGTAAGCAAGTCGCTAAATGTCCGCAATATCCTGGCAGAGTCAATGTTATAATTCACCCCGTTAAACTCGGTATTTATCTCTTTGCCATAAGCAACGTGATACAAAAACGAAAGCGCCGCATCGGTAAAGATCAACTCGTTCTCGCTCTCGTACTGTGCGTAATCAAAATGAGGTAAGTGCGAAAGCGAATCATACCGGGCGATGTAATCCTGGTGATAATCTTTTCTATCCAGCCCTAAACTATCGGCCTGGTTAAGCATCTGGATAAGCATATCCCGGTACTTATCATTTTCATGGGTTGAGTCGCTAAAGGTTTGTTTGTAACCGAACACATCAAAGTACTTCTTCAAAAAATCGCGGCTGGTAATTTTTTCTGAAGCATCCTTAACAGTTACTTTGGTGTTTTTTTGGTGCAGCAATTCATAAATCTTATCCTTGGCCGAACCGAAAAAAGGCCTGTGAAATATCAGCTCCAGCCCAACAAGCAGCGCAACAATTAAAATAGCAACCGTAACTTTAGAATTAATTTTTTTGGGCATATTATGGGTTCATCATTGAATAGTAGAAATATAAGGATTTATTCTTCGAAAGATTTTACATCGCGGTACGACAACAGATAGGCCGTAAATTGTTCCAATTGCTTCTGGCTTCCGGAAAGGTTATAGTAAAAAGTTATATCCTCGCTTCCCCGCTGGCATTTAACCACCTTATAGCCTATTTTAAACGAAACAATTTGCTTTTCAACCTCCGTTTTTACTTTCTCATAATCCAGGTGATAATTTATCCTGAACAACTGTTCGCGATGCAATGCATCAATCCAGTTTTGCACCTTTTCAAATATTCCTAACACAATCATGGATAAAACAAGGGTAGCCCCGGCCAGAATAAACTCTCCTACTCCAATGGCCATTCCAATAGCGGCAGCAATCCAAATAGTAGCTGCGGTGGTTAAACCCGAAACCGAATAATTGTCTTTAAATATTACCCCTGCACCTATAAAGCCGATACCTGTAATAATGTTGGAAGCAATTCTATCCTGGTTAGGCGGAATACCCAGTTTTTGAGAAAGGATAGTGAAAAGTGTAGCGCCTATTGTAATGATGGTAATGGTTCTAAAACCAGCCGCCTTACTGCGGTATTCCCTCTCAAAACCGATAACCGCCCCAAACACAAGGGATACTGCAAGGCGGATAATAAGGTCAGGTTCCATGTTATAAAGTTAAAAAGAGTTGCGAATCCAACATTACTGATTTATCTCACCGGATACTATTTTAATAAGCAATACATTCGCGGCGCAATGAGCCAATGGATAAATGTTTTTACGGGTAAATGCCCAAGATGCGGTGTAGGACGCGTTTTTCAGTCTTCCAACCCTTATAACCTTAATAAAATGCTCTCTACAAATAAGGAGTGCAGCCATTGCCACCTCGATTTTATTCCTGAAATAGGTTTTTACTGGGGGGCAACTTATGTGGCCTATGGTATTACCGTTGCATTTAGCGGTGTAACGTTCCTCATTTCAACGCTTATGTTCGGGTTTATGAATACCCTCAACTATAAGTACGTTTTAATAAATGGTTTGCTCCTGTTCCTTTTCTGCCCTTTATTTTTTCGCTTCTCGCGTATTTTGTGGTTGTGGATGGCACATGAGCGGTAGTATTTAAAATATAAATGGGCCGCTATTGCGCCCCACTTATTTCGTTCACAAAATCTTTACAGGCAAGTTATTGTTTGGTCAAAATGGTGCAACTGTTTTTGCCTTCTACGGTTAAATAAACATTGTAAAGGTTGCCTTCCTTTTGTACGTATGTAGTAATACTACCTATACAATCGCCGTTGGCTGCTCTTTTAGAGGCTTTATATTCTTCTACATATCCGCTTGAAACCGCACCATACTGCCACTCGTTTTCGCCAAGCGCACCCAACAATTTTACCTTTAAGGCAGCGCTTTTAGCCGATGCATCAGCACCGTTTTCAAAACTTCCGTAAGAGGCGTAGAAGAAAGTTTTATCGCCGTTTTTGATATAACATTCTTTTGCCCCGTTTATACAAACTTTACTGGCAAATTTTTGCGCATCATTTTTATCAGCGCCCGACTTAAAATTTGAAAACAATGTTCCAGATGATTCCAATATGGTTAACAACTGCACTTTAAAATCTTTTCGTTCAGCCAGGTCGCTGCTGGATGTGGTGGTAAAAAAAGTAGCCTGACCACTTGGATCAACCGGGTTCTTCTCGGTAGAGTTGGTGGTCATGTCCGTTGGCAATGTTGGGCAGCCGCTGTTTGCTTTAGTTCCAAACAGGTCGGGACATTTATCAGTTGCATCGGCAATTCCATCGCCATCGCGGTCATCGGCTGTAATCTTTACAGCGTAAGGGCAACCTTTAAATTCGGCGGTGCCTTTTACCAACACGCATTTATCAACCGAGTCAGGAATTCCATCTCCATCCGAATCGTAAGAAGTAGGAACATGCTGTGCCCCGGCCATAAAAGGCAGAAGAATAAGCAGATGTAATGCATATTTTATTATGGTTTTCATTGTTGCAGCTTTAGGTTAAAAAAGTAATTCCCTTTCAGGAAATTCAAAAAATGCGCCAAGGGTTGAACCGGTAAATACCGGCTAAAGAGAAGGCTTACAGGCAGATAAACATATCTGTGCAGCAAATAGTTGTGGAAGTTTATCCTCGGGGTGGGAAATGAGGGTTAAAAACTAAAGCCACCGGTTATCGTAATATAATGAAGGAAATTATGCAAAGGTGGCGGAATGGTATCATAAACATCACCACCTCTATATGGATAAGAATACTTCACCGGATTAAGGTAAGTTAATGTAATAGCATGTTGCGTAATATCCTGGAATCTGTAGCCCACCATTAGTATAAACGAAGCTTTACTTGAAATGTAAACTCTTGCACCCAAACTGGTTTCCATTAGCGGACCTCCAAGGGGCGCTTTAGCATACTGCATCTCTTTTAGGGGAACCACATAAAAAGTATATCCTATTTGCTGCCTTACTATTGGAGAAAATCGGTTTTTAATAGCCGTATATCTGAAATCGGCGAAAACAGGAATCATAAAACCGTAATGATAGGCACTGAATGAATTATCCCTGGAACGGTACATATCAACCTGACCGCCTGCACCTAAAAAAAAATTCGGATTGAACAGATAACCATGAGAAGTACTTAGCTTAAATAATTTCAGATTGTACTTTTCCCCATATTTAATTCGGTTATTACTAAAATGATTTAAACGATCTTCTGCTGGCTGGTATGTAATTCCATTTGACCAAATTCCAAAAAGATAGCCTAAATCAAAGCCTCCGTAGTAACCCTTATTTTTAACTTTCTCTCTGGAGTACCCTTCGATTTTAGATGAATCAGGATATGAGGGCAACGCAAAACTCATCTTTTGTCCATAAGCATGGCCGCTTTCAATAAGCAACAATAAAAAGAGGAAAAATTTCATATTAGAAAGAAAGATGCTCACCACACAGAATTAGTTGCAGCGCTTACTAACTGAGCCGGGCAAAAAGACTCCTCGTGAACGGAAATGTTTTTTGAATTGTGACCTTTATTGTTTTATAAGTTTGGCTACGCCTACTTGTTGCGATGCATCACTTATTTTTACGAAATACAGGCCAGCGGGTAAGTTTGAAATTGGTATTTGTGTTGTTGAGTTAGTGATTTTGGTGGAGAGTATTACTCTACCTGTTATATCTACAAATTGAGCGGTATAGAAACCCTCCAGACGTTGCAGTTGTATAGTGCAATAATCGTTGGCCGGATTGGGCACAATGCGTATTTGTTTACCATCAATTACCTGTCGTTTAATATCTGAAATAGTATCACATCCACTGCCAATTAAAGGACCTAAATTGTAATTGGGGAAATTAGGTGGTTGGCCGAGTTGAATGGAATTAGGAATATACACTGACCTTAAATGAAACGCGCAATCAGGATATTTTAAATCGGGACTGTCTATTACGGAGAGATATTCATTATCTCCACTCCATCCCGCCATATAGATTTTCCCGTCCAGCATTAAAGCAGATAATCCAAAATACGGGAGACTATCACTGTATTTAATCAATAACTCAGAATCTCCATTTAAGATATCAAACTGAACGAGGTAATTATTATTGCTACCATAGAGGAACCGCCCGTTTGGAGAAAAATCAAGAGTCAGATAGGCTTCTGTATCGCTGGTATAAACTATTGGATGAAAATTGCTAAAG
>JAQBNQ010000173.1 GCA_028288545.1 Bacteroidota bacterium | reverse complement strand
TTTCGCTTTGTAGGTAAATCATTAACTATAAAAAATATACCATGAAACCATTTTTGTTATTGCTTACGGTGCTTGCAGGTTTGGCAACACAGGGATTTTCGCAGGGGTTTTATATTGAGTTTAAGATTACTGCAAACAATGGCCCCGCAGGTTCTATGGTAACTTATTCGCGCGATGGTGATACCAGATCGGAAGTTACTTTTGGTGGGCAGGAGAAACCGTCTTCGTTGGGCAAAATGGGCGTTATCAGCTTAACCCTTAAGGATAAGCCTAATACGATCTACACGCTCAACGCCGATAAGAAAACCTACAGCGAAACGGATGTGAGCAATAATGACAAGGGGCTTACTGCAGAGGATTATGAGGTTACTGTAATAGGAAAAGAAAAAATGAACGGCTACAATGCCACTCACGTTAAAATTAAGATCAAGAAATTTAGCCAGGAGCAGGATATGTGGGTGAGCAGTGAAGTGCCGGCTTATGCTGATTTTGTAAAGATAAAGACCAAGTACACCGGTGATGCAGGTTTAAGTAAGGCCTTAGAAGCAAAAGGCACCAGCGGCTTTCCGGTAAGGATACTTGTTACACAGAAATTCGGCACCGCAACAATTGACCTGGTTAAAGCTGAAAAAAGAAGTAATCCTGCTTCGCTTTTTAGCCTGGATGGGTATACAAAAACGACAGCCAGTGCTTTACAGGGTTCGCCGCAGGAAATGATGGAGAAGATAAAGAACATGAGCCCTGAAGAAAGGCAGAAATACCTGGAGGAGATGAAAAAGCAATATGGCAAATAGATTCTTACTAAGTTTTGCTCTATGAATACATTTGAGGGGGGAGTGAAACAGGATATTATAACGCGGCTGAATAACCTTACCCCGGAAACCAAACGTGTTTGGGGAAAAATGAATGTGGTGCAAATGCTTACCCACATGAATGATGCCTTCCGCATTTCGCTGGGTATGAAAAATGCCATTGACACTTCAAACTTTTACACCAACAAGATCATGTTTCCGGTTGCAGTATATGTATTGCCGCGCTGGCCTAAAGGAGAAGCCACGGCCCCTGAATTGAGTCAACAAGAGTTGGGGAGCAAACCCCGCGACTTTTATACGGAAGTGGAGTTTTTAAAAACTATGATCGATGTATTTAATGAAAGGGAGGAGTCTAAATTAAAGTCTCATCCTATGTTTGGAAAACTTAGCAAAAAGCAATGGCGCGACCTTTTGGTAAAACACCTTGATCATCACCTGCGCCAATTTGGTGTGTAGTAATTATACTTTCTAATTTAAAAAGCACTATGAAACTTGATATTCTGGCTATTGGATCACACCCTGATGATGTTGAATTAGGTTGTGGAGGAACCCTGATGAAGCATATTGATAAAGGATATAAAGTAGGGATTGTTGACCTGACAAGGGGAGAACTTGGAACCCGCGGCAATGCAGAAACCCGGATGAAAGAAGTAGAGGAATCGAGCAAAGTATTAGGAATACATGTGCGGGAGAACCTGGGTTTTGAAGACGGCTTTTTTAAAAACGACAAAGAGCATCAGCTTGAAATAATAAAGATGTTGCGCAAGTATCAACCTTCGGTGGTTATATCCAACGCAAAATTTGACCGCCACCCGGATCATGCACGGTCCGCACAACTTACTTATGATGCATGTTTTCTTTCGGGCCTGGCTAAGGTTGAAACGAAATTGGATGGCGAAATACAAACGGCCTTTCGTCCTAAAGCACTATATCATTATATACAGGCGCTTCATGCTGAGCCTGATTTTGCCGTGGATATTACTGCATATTACGAGCGAAAACTTAAGGCTGTGCTTGCTTTTGGTTCGCAATTTCATAATCCCAAATCGGGTGAGGCGCAAACCTTTATTTCATCTCCCGAGTTTTTGGAGTTTGTGAAGGCCCGTGCCATGCATTTTGGTATTCCGATGGGAGTGAAATATGCGGAGGCCTTTACAGCGAACCGTTTTTTAGGGGTGCAGGACCTTGTAGAGTTAATCTAATCACCCGGGGATATCGCAATTTTTTTATTGAGCTTTTCTGAAGATATTTGAATGTATTTCATTTCAATAAAACTATTGTATGAAGAAATTATACCTCCTGCTTTTTGCAGCCTTGTTTTGCATTGCTGCGGCACAACCAATAAAAGATTATACCGGATTTAAAGAGGCTTCGGCCATTAAACAACGTGGCCTTGAAGGACGATATGACAGCCTTATTAAGGCAGCAGATATAGATGAGTATCTCAAACATCTATCAGCTCATCCGCATCATTTGGGGTCGGCAAATGATAGGGCGAATGCGGATTACATTCTTCAAAAATTCCGCAGTTGGGGATATGAAGCGCGGATAGATACGTTTTATGCGTTGTTCCCAACGCCCAAGTTTCGTTTGTTGGAAGAGATTTCTCCAAACACGTTTAAAGCGGGTCTTGCGGAACCTGCTTTGAAAGAAGATTTAACCTCATCGCAAACAGCTGAGCAATTGCCAACTTATAATTGCTACTCAGCAGACGGAGATGTAACCGGTGAACTTGTTTATGTCAATCAGGGTGCACCTGCGGATTATGACGACCTTGAGAGGATGGGAGTTGATGTAAAGGGTAAGATCATCATTGCAAGGTATGGAGGGTCGTGGCGGGGAATAAAGCCAAGATTAGGACAAGAGCATGGGGCCATAGGGTGCATTATTTATTCTGACCCGAAAGATGATGGTTATTACCAGGGTGATGTATATCCGAAAGGGCCATATAGAAATGAGAACGGAGTTCAGCGCGGCTCGGTAATGGATATTCCGCTTTATCCCGGCGATCCTTTAACACCCGGCTACGCGGACACCGAACATGCTAAACGCCTTGATAGAAAAGATGTAACCAATCTTTTAAAAATTCCGGTGTTGCCGATATCCTATCAGGATGCAAAACCTTTTTTAGCAGGATTGAGTGGGCAGGTTGTGCCGGAAAGATGGAAAGGGGCTTTGCCATTTACATACCATGTAGGTCCGGGACCGGTGAAGGCGCATTTGAAATTGCAGTTTAACTGGGATGTTAAACCCGTGTATGATGTTATTGCGACATTAAAGGGTAGTGAATATCCGGATGAATGGGTGATACGCGGCAACCATTACGATGCATGGGTTAATGGAGCCGACGATCCGATAAGCGGTCAGGCTGCGATGTTGAATGAAGCGCAGGCCATTGGCCAATTAGCTAAAGAGGGAATGCGGCCAAAAAGAACCATTGTTTATTGTGCCTGGGATGGAGAAGAAGAAGGTTTGCTGGGCTCTACAGAATGGGTGGAAGCTAACGCAACTGAATTGCAGCAGAAAGCGGTTGCTTACATTAATACTGACGCCACAGCGCGGGGATTTATGTATGCAGGAGGCTCGCACACATTGCAAAAATTGGTAAATGAAGTGGCTACCGATGTACAGGACCCTGAAATGAATATCAGCATTTTGGACCGGGCAAAAGCCAGGCAGGTTATTGATGCAAAACCAAAAGAGCAGAAGGAAATGCTTTCTTCATCAGAGTATAAAATAGATGCTTTGGGTTCCGGTTCAGATTTTTCGCCGTTTTTGCAACACGTGGGTATTGCAGCATTGGATATTGCATTTGGTGGTGAAGGAAATGGCGGGGAATATCATTCCATTTATGATTCGTATGATATGTTTAAACGGTTTAAGGACCCGGGTTTTCAGTATGAAGTTGTGATAGCAAAAACTGCAGGGCGGGTAACATTGAGGATGGCGAATGCAGACGTACTGCCGTTTAATTTCCAGGATTTTTATAGTATGATAAACGGCTACGCAACAGAGATGATGAAAAATATGGAGGAGATGCGGACTACCACCGAGGTGAATAATCAGCTGGTAAAGGAGAAGTATTATACCCGTTCGAGCGATCCTACTATTACCTATGTTGCACCGACTGCGAAAGATGTTGTGCCGTACCTTGATTTTTCGGCTTTGCAAAATGCGCTGGCTGCTTTAAAAACGAGCGCTGCTCAATTTGAATCACTGTCGGTAGGAGCGGAGCAGTTGCCGGAAACTACCATTCACCAGCTTAATATTTTGTTGTATCAAAGCGAAAGAAAGTTGTTGATGGAAACAGGCTTGCCAGACCGGGGATGGTATAAGCAGGGCATATACGCACCGGGATATTACCAGGGATATGGAGTGAAAACTTTACCTGCAGTGCGCGAGGCCATTGAAAACAGAAAATGGCAACTGGCCCAACAGCAATCTGGCCTTACCGCTAAAATGTTGCTGGCATATTCTAAACAGATAGATGCTGCTGCTGAACTGCTTAAAAAGAAGTGAATTAACTTTTGTTGCAACAAGGTTATGTCCGAATAGT
>JAQBNQ010000160.1 GCA_028288545.1 Bacteroidota bacterium | reverse complement strand
GCAGGCTGATCCTCAGTTTTGGCCATGGCACAGCCCCGTATTATTTCCGGTTGTAGGCAGATGCTTAAATGATCAAATTGATATTGCCGGGCAAAAATATGAGATGGAAAAGCACGGCTTTGCCCGTAAATCGAACTTTGCTGTGCTTGAGCGTAGTGAATCGAAACTTGTGTTTTCCTTAAAACATTCAACCGAAACTTTAAAGATTTATCCATACCAATTCGAATTTTTGATACGATACCATTTGCATCAAAACAAATTGACTGTTTCGTACGAAGTGATTAACCAGGATAGCAAGGATGTTTACTTTTCAATTGGTGGTCACCCGGCTTTTGCCGTTCCCTTTTTTAATGCAGAGAAATACGAGGATTATCGTATAGAGTTTAGTGAATCTGAAAACGTTTCGCGTCATTATATCGACGGCGATGGTTTTTTTGATGGAAAGCAGGAAGTGGTGCTGTCCGATTCAAATGTGCTTGATTTAAAAAAGGGCATGTTTAAGGACGATGCCATTATTTTTAAGGATCTGAAATCGCGGAAGGTTACAATTAAAGGAAATGGCCATGAACATTATCTGTCGGTTGACTTTGGGGGATTCAATTACTTGGGCCTGTGGGCCAAGGTTGGTGCCCCCTATGTTTGTATAGAACCCTGGTTGGGATGTGCTGATACTGCGGGAAAACCTACCGATTTTGCTCAAAAAGAGGGAATTATAAGCCTTAAGCCCACAGAGGAGTTTGAGGTTTCCTTTACTGTTGAGGTAGGCTAATCACGGGTTGTTAACCCTTGTGTGTTGACTATTTTTGCTTACACTCTTTTATTTTAAGCAAATAATCCTATTTTTGCAGTCCAAAATTTGATTTTTATGAAGAAAGAAATTCATCCCGCAAATTACAGAACAGTGATATTCAAGGATATATCATTGGATAAATCGTGGTTGGGCAAAAGCACAGCTAACTCAAAAGAAACATCAAAATGGGAAGACGGAAACGAATATCCGTTGATCAAACTTGAAATTTCAAGCGAATCTCACCCATTCTTTACAGGAAAAATGAAATTGGTTGATACCGCAGGTCGTATCGATAAATTCAAGAAAAGATACAACAAGTAAACTGTTTCATCTTATAATTAAAATGCCTCTGAGTTTTCAGAGGCATTTTTTTTGCCCTGTTTTGTCTCCGCTTCAATGTCCCCGCTTTTCTTATTTTTAAGCCAACGAAAATTTCTGTTGTGAACCTCATTCTTTTTGACTGTCATAAGAACCGCGAAAACCTTTTACCCCTAACCTTTACCAGGCCTGTTGCCGACATTCGTATTGGTATATTAACAATCAGGCAAAAGTGGGAGAAACTGCTGGGTCAAAAGTCCTTTTCGCTTACCGAAGAATATCTTATAGGCAAATTTCCGGCAACTAATGACGCCGCACCGGCATTGTACATTAATGGTGCCGTATTGCCCGATGAAAAACTGTTAATTGCAATAAAGCACTTAGGAGCCCTTCAATCATTACATGCTAATGGTATTTTAATTGCTTTTAAAACAGAGAAGCATCATCTTAATTACGAAAACTTTGAGGCGATTACAAAGAGTTTCGCACCTATCGAATACAAGGAATCCTTTCTGGCCATTCAACATCCCTGGGATATTTTTAAGCTGAACGGCGATGCCCTAATAGCAGATTTTAAATTGCTGACCAGGGGTAGAAAGTCGCAACCATTAAGTGACACTAACAAATTGATAGGCCCCATCGAAAACCTTTTTATTGATGAAGGCGGAAAAGTGGAGGCGAGTATATTAAATACCTCAACCGGCCCCATATACATTGGTGCTAATGCCGAGATCATGGAAGCCTGTGTTATACGCGGTCCGTTTTCGCTGGGCGAACATTCTACTTTAAAAATGGCTGCAAAGGTTTATGGCCCAACTACATTAGGTCCGGGCTGCAAAGCAGGAGGGGAGATGAGCAATGTTATATTTTTCGGATACAGCAACAAGGCACACGACGGGTTTTTGGGCAACTCGGTTATTGGCGAGTGGTGCAATTTGGGTGCCGATACCAATAACAGCAACCTGAAAAATAATTACGCTAGTGTAGATGTATTCAGTTACCGCGAAGGAAAGGCCATCGATACCGGTTTAACCTTTTGTGGTTTGGTAATGGGCGATCATTCCAAGTGCGGCATTAACACCATGTTTAACACCGGCACAGTAGTAGGAGTATCAGCAAATATTTTTGGCGGAGATTTTCCACCCAAGTTTATTCCTTCCTTTAGCTGGGGTGGCTCGCAATGGTTGCGCACCTTTACCTTTGATAAATCGCTGCAGGTTGCCGAAAGGATGATGGAACGAAGAGGCTTTAAACCTGATGAGGCTGATATAAAGATTTTAAGAACCGTTTTTGAGCGGGAAGAAAAGCACAGGAAAAACTTTAAATAATCAAACAACTTGCTTAGGTAGGGTTTAGATAGATACATGAGAAGAAAGATAATTGCCGGCAATTGGAAAATGAACCTGGGTTACGAAGAAGCCATGGAATTAGTGCGCGCTATAGATCTGCAAATTCCACAGTCTTTGGAGTGCGAGGTAGTTCTGTTTCCCTCGTATCTATATCTGGCACCCATTATAAATGACTTTGGTGATAGCTTTATTGAAGTGGGAGCCCAAAATTGTTCGCAGTATTTACGGGGAGCTTATACCGGTGAGGTTTCTGTTTTGCAGTTACGCGACATTGGTGCCAAATATGTTTTGATAGGGCATTCCGAAAGACGCGAATACTTTAAAGAAAACAACGCTACCTTAAAGAAGAAAACTGCACTTGCGATTGAACACGATCTTACCCCTGTATTTTGTTGCGGCGAACCACTGGAAATAAGAAATGCCGGTAAGCAGCAGCAATATGTTTCACAGCAATTACAGGAAAGTCTTTTTGATTTTTCAACAACTGAGTTTGCAAAAATAGTGATTGCCTATGAGCCGATTTGGGCCATTGGTACCGGGTTAAATGCATCAGCAGCACAAGTGCACGAGATGCACTCTTTCATTCGTCAAACAATTGCATCGGAGTACTCAACCCCTCTTGCGCAACAGGTAAGGATCTTATATGGTGGAAGTGTAAAACCTGAGAACGCAAAAGAACTATTCAGTTGTGCCGATGTTGATGGGGGATTAATTGGAGGAGCATCTTTAAAGGCGAATGATTTTTTATCCATCATTGAATCGGCAAAATGAACTATACAACTTACGAGTTTTTTACCAAAGATGAAATAGAGCGCGATTGGCTTATTTCCATACTTACTGATCACAAATTTGAGGGATACGAAGAAACCAATGAATCCCTGAAGG
>JAQBNQ010000126.1 GCA_028288545.1 Bacteroidota bacterium | reverse complement strand
CATCTACATTTCCTTTATTGTGCCTTTCCTTGCGGCTTACACCACTCATAAACAAAGTCTGGTTGGCGATTTTAGAGGTAAAACTCTCATCAATTTTATGCACCTTTTTATCCGGGTACAATTGGTTAAGCTTAGTTATAAAAACATCAATGTGTTTAGCAATATCATTTTCGGCATGGCCATGGCTAAAAGGATAGCCCACTACAAATGCTTCCACCTCCTGCTCCAGGCAATATTTTTTTATAAAATTGAATATCTCTTTGCCCGGCACCGTTTCAAGGCTGTTGGCAATTATCTGCAGTGGGTCGGTTACTGCCACGCCCACTCTTTTCAATCCGAAATCAAATGCCAGTATCCTCGCCATTATTTATTTCTTGGAACAACGGTTGATTTAATGGTAAGCAGTGTTGTGGCCGGATTGGTATTGGCGCTAACCGTTACAGTTTTTTCAACTTCGCCCGATTTTCCATGGCTGTCAAACTGAACATCAATATCGGCACTCTCGTTGGGTTTAATTAGTGACCGGGGCCAATCAGGCACTGTACAGCCGCAGGAACCATGGGCATTTGTTATCAGCAGGGCCGTTTCGCCGGTATTCGTAAACTTAAACTTCGTTTTTACAATCTCTCCTTCGTTGATCCTTCCAAAATCGTGTTTAAGACGTTCAAATTTTATACTGGTAATACCACCTTCGCCGGCAGATGTTGGGGTAAAAGTATTGGCCAAGGGATCAATATTCGGCTTATCAAAAGGACTTGCACCGGCGGGATTAGCGGGCATTGTTGGCTGAACGGCGGGCATTTTGCTTAGCTCCTCCTGGTGTTTTGTTAAGGCCTCAATTTGCCTCTTCTGGTTCATATTCTGATACCAAAGAAAACCTGCTGCTCCTATAAAAACTATCAGTAAAACTGTGGTAATGGTATTACGCATATTATAATCTTCTTTTCGGCCGCAAATTTAATCGAATTGTCTTGCGAAATTCAGGGGGTCTGGTAAAATGACCCAAAAATTACGAAAGCTAAATATGATACCGGGCAAGTGGCTCTGTACTTTGCGAGGCAAAATCGCCGTTTAAATATTTGTAGTGCGCTGATATGGCAATCATAGCGGCATTGTCGGTGCAGTATTCAAATTTAGGGATGTAGGTTTTCCAGCCATTTTTAATGCCCAGTTCCTCAAACCTCTTTCGCAATTCGCTATTAGCCGAAACTCCACCCGCCAATGCAATTTCTTTTATACCATTTGCCTTTGCGGCTTTTTCAACCTTCTTCAGCAAAATATCGATGATAGTTTTTTGGATAGAGGCACAGAGATCATTTAAGTTAGTGCTGATAAAATCAGGGTTCTTTTTGGTCTGAGCCTGTAAAAAATAAAGTACTGAAGTCTTTAATCCGCTAAAGCTAAAATCGAGCCCTGCAATTTGAGGTTCGGCAAAAGTAAACTGATCTGGATTTCCCAGTTTGGCGTATTTATCAATTAGGGGACCACCGGGATAAGGTAATCCAAACAGCTTGGCAGATTTATCGAAAGCCTCACCGGCGGCATCATCCAGTGTCTCTCCAATCACTTCCATTTCTAAAAAATTCTTAACAAGAAGGATTTGGGTATGTCCCCCCGAAACCGTTAAACACAAAAAAGGGAACTGCGGATTATTATCAATAAAGTGCGCCAACACATGCGCCTGCATATGGTTTACTTCAATTAAAGGAACGTTAAGGGCAAGGGCAAAAGCCTTGGCAAAGCTTACTCCCACAAGCAAAGAGCCGATTAAGCCGGGCCCCCGGGTAAAAGCAACGGCATTAATTTCTTCTTTTGCAATACCTGCCTGTTTAATGGCCTGGTCAACAACCGGTACAATGTTTAGCTGATGTGCCCTGGAAGCCAACTCCGGCACCACGCCGCCCCATTGCTCGTGCACCTTCTGCCCGGCCACGAGGTTGGCAAGAATTTTGACATCTTTGCAAACCGCGGCGGAAGTGTCGTCGCAGGAAGATTCGATAGCAAGGATGGTTACGCTCATGGGCAGCGAAATTACTAATGAATATTAAAAGACCCGCCGTTTTCCCTTAATCTTAGAATCTTGACCGAAGTTATACGTTTATTAGGGCATAAAATGAACCGGAGTCTAAACAAAACCTGTTGACGAAGAGGATATTTACGATATTACTGGGGGTACTCATCTTCATCCTGCTTTTCACCGGTGCCTTTGTCATTACGGTAAGGAAACCCGCGTTTCAAACCGACCTGGCCCATCACCTTACGGCCATTTTATCCAAATCAATGGGCACTAAAATCTCAATTGAACGGGTAGAGCTTTCATTTTTTAACAAGGCAGACCTTGTAAATTTTTACATGGAAGATCACGCACATGATACCCTGATAAGCGCGAGAGAGTTAAAAGTAAAGTTTAAACTGGTTGAATTATTTGACAAGAAAGTCAAAGTAAGTTCTGTTTTGCTGGATGGAGGTGTATTGCGCTTATATCGCGATAGCACCGGACAGAAGTCAAACATTGGTGAAGTTTTTGAAAAGTTTCAATCCAACAAAAAGGTGCAGCCGAAAGTTCCGGGGCAATTTACCTGGGATATAGACCTGGATGAGCTGGACCTGAAAAACACCGATTTCAGATACAAGGATGATAAGTCGCACCTTGACCTGAAAGTAAAGGTACCGACCTGCGAAGTGATCATGGACGACATAGATTTTAAGAAGAACATTTTTTTGATAAAGTCATTTACCATTGATAGGGCCGATGTTTCTATAGACCTTTCAAAGCACGGTACGTCTGCAGACGATACCAGCGGAGAATTTCATTTTTTAAAAGACGGACCGGTTATAAAGTTTGGCGACCTGGCACTAACCAATTCCAGGTTCAGGCTGAACGACCATAACAACGATACTTTGGTACCCAAAGGCATAAATTTCAAACACCTTGACTTATCTGACATCAATTTATTAGCTCAAAAAGGAAGCATTGTAGCCGACACTATTCTCACAAGTATTAAATCGTTTTCAGCCAAAGAAAAAAGCGGGTTTACTGTTGACAGTATGAGCACACTTGCGCGGGTTTCGGTTAACGAAATAACCCTTGATAAGCTGAGTATTAAAACCCCCAACAGCGAAATTAAAAACTACCTCAGCTTCAGGTATAGCCATTTCCGCGATTTTAAGGATTTCTTTAATACGGTTAGAATTAAAGTTAAACTGGAGGACGCAACCTTATCGTTGAAGGACCTTAATTATTTTGCCCGCAAGCTGGACAAATTAGAACACAACCGGTTTTATATTACCGGTGAGTTAGACGGACGTTTAAATAACCTGAAAGGACGAGGGCTGGAAGTAAGAACCGGCAGAAGCACCATTCTTAAAGGCGATTTTTTTGCCCGTGGATTACCTAACATTTACGAAACATCACTCAATGCCCGTTTTAGCCGCCTGGCAACCACAGCAGCCGATATAAAAAATATTTACCCGGCCATGAAATTGCCTGATAACCTGAATACACTTGGCCTGATATACTATACCGGGTCTCTGGATGGTTTTGTTACGGACTTTGTATCTAAAGGGAAACTGGTAACTGCTATAGGCTCCGCAACAACCGATATAAACTTTAAATACGACAAGGATAAAAACAAGGCAGTTTACGAGGGCGACCTGGCATTAAACGAATTTAACCTGGGCAAGTATTTTAATGCAGAGGAATTACTTGGAAAGATTTCGTTGAATACCAAGATACACGGCGGTGGGCTTACGCTTGAAAGCCTGAATGCACAACTGGATGGAGCAATTTCGAGCGTCACTTTTAAGGATTATGAGTATAAGGATGTAAAAGTAAACGGTTCAGTTATCAAAAAGTCGTTTAACGGAATATTAATAATACACGACCAGTTTTTAGATATGGATTTTGACGGCAAGGCAGATCTTACCCGCGATATTCCTGAGTTTAATTTTGATGCCAATATCCGAAAGGCGGCCCTAAAAGATCTGAACCTGGCTAAAGATAATATACAGGTAGCGGGATTGATGAGGTCAAACTTTAAAGGAGTGAAGATAGATGACATGGTAGGCACGGTTAAACTAAACGATGTAACCCTTATACGGGATTCTATTACTGCCCATGTTAAGTACTTTAACCTGGATGCAAAATTGTTGGCCAACGAAAAAAAATCTATAACCCTTGTTTCGGACTTTGCTGAGGCCGAGATGACTGGGAACTTTAGTATTAAGCAGTTGCCACTTGCCATGATAAATTTTGCCAAATACACTTTTACGGTTGATTATAAGGACACCTCATCAGCAAAGGCGCAGCAGGATTTTAACCTGGATCTTAGAATTTATGAACCGGGTAATCTGACCCAGATAATACAGCCGAAATTTTATTCGCTGCACAGTTCGCATATCACCTGCGACTTTAACAGCATTGATCATAAAGTAAAACTGACCGCGAGTATTCCTGAAATGACCTATGGCAATTTTAATATACGGAGAGCACAAATAAATACCAGTTCGGCTAACCGGGTTTTTGATTTCCGTACTACAGTTGACAGGGTTTATAACGGCGATAGTGTAATGCTTGACTCGATAGATGTGAGTGCCAAAACGGAAGGAAATGATATCCGTTTCGCCCTACAGGCTTCTGACAAAAACAAATACAACTACGCCAGTTTAAGCGCTTTGCTTACTCCCATGAAGGATAAAGCCATAGCCCGTTTTGAAAATTCAGACATTAAGTTGGGCAATAACATCTGGCATTTTGATCCGAATAATGCCATATTTATTGATGGAAAAAAAATAACTACCAGCAACCTGCAGTTTAGAACCAGCGACCAAACCATTTACATAAGTTCCTATTTAAAAAATGATACTTCCACTTCGCTAAAATTTGTGTTGGACAATACCAACCTGGCCGATTTTGCAAAAACATTTACCGCTAAGGCAAAAGATCTGTACGGCAATGTTAGCGGAAGCCTGGTGGTTGAAGATGTGTTTTACACACCGCTTGTAAACGCCGACCTGGTAGTAAACGATTTTACCATTGGCAAGGAGTTGATAGGCGATATCAATGTTGAATCAAAGTTGGACTCCACAGGTAAAAACCTTTTGGTTAAGGCTTCGGTAAAAAGCATTAATAACAACCTTGATGCCGGTGGTTATATTTCGCTGGACCCTTCGCACCCATATATGGACATTGCGTTAAATGCGTCACATCTGGGATTGAATTTTCTGAATTATAAGTTCTTTGATAAGTATGTAAAGAACTGCCACGGATATGCCATGCTGGATGCCAGGGTGCATGGAACTTTGAAAAAGCCTTTTTTAACCGGTGATGTAAAATTTATTGACGACACGGTCACCGTTTCATTTACCAATACTACTTACCGGCTGCGCAACCAACATGCCACTATGGATGAACATGGTTTTAACCTGGACAACATCAGCCTTTATGATATGAAAGGCAAGGAGGGCTATGGTATGGGCCGCATTAACCACGAAAGTTTCCGCGATTTTGCATTGGATATACAGGTTAGCACGGGCAAAAACTCTTTACAGTTTTTAAATACTACAGTTAAAGACAACCCTAATTTTTATGGCATTGCCTATGGCGTAGGTAACGTAAGTTTTGCCGGTTCCATAAATAGCCCGGTTATAAAAGCTTATGCCACTACCTCGGCGGGTACTTATTGCAAGTTGCCGATAAATTCCAGTTACGAGACCAATAAATATTCCTTCTACAGGTTTTTGAGTGAAGATACGGTAGCCAACCGCCAGGCCCCCCAGCTAAAGCTGAACGGTGTAACATTTATGCTGGACCTTGATGTTACCCCGGAGGCCAAAATGGATATTATACTTGACCCGATATCGGGTGATTTACTAAGCGGAACCGGGCATGGAAATTTAAAAATTAGTATTCCTAAAAACAGCAACACCACCATGTACGGCACCTACATGATAGAACAGGGCACTTACCTGTTTACGCTACAAAGCATCATTAACAAACACTTTGACATTGACCCCGGTGGAACCATAGATTTTAACGGCGAGATATATAAAGCCCGTTTAAATATGAAGGCCGTTTATGAAGTTAGAACCTCCTTAACTGATTTGCTGGATACCTGGATAACCTCAGCCGGTTCAACTCAAAGTGCCTCATCGAACCAAATTGCAGCAGCAGCACAAAGCCGGATACCAATTCAATTATTGCTGAACCTTACAGGTATCCTTGAAAAACCAAATATTGCCTTTGATATCAGGGCAC
>JAQBNQ010000100.1 GCA_028288545.1 Bacteroidota bacterium | reverse complement strand
AAAGTAGGGAAGCCAAAACCGTAATACCATTGGTTGAAAAAATCGGTAAGGTTAAGGCCTGTAGTGTTCTCCATCACTGTTTTAAGATCGCTGCCGTAAGCTGTTGAAGCGTGAAATTGCGCCTGGTAATTGCGCAGACCCAGGAAAAACAGCGAGTCATTATTTACCTCAAAGCGCAACGAATTGATGGTCATCGCATTTTTATCGTAATAAACTGCAGCATTACCAAAAACTCCCAACACACTTTGCGTATCAGCCGGTGCATAGCCCGAAGCAGATGGATTTGACAATACCGAGGTTTCGTATTGATTGCAAACATTGATCCGGGCTGCTGAACCTCCGCCAGAAAATTCGGGATATACCGATTCGCACCAACGGGCAAAGCCTTCGTTCAACATTACATCTTTCCACGACCCGCAAGTAACGTTATCGCCAAACCACTGATGAGAAATTTCGTGAGCTTCCACCCCACCTGCACCAAACATTACTATCGTTTGATTTTCTATACCACCACCCAGGTTAACTGCGGCAATGCCCAACTTTTCGTTATAAAAAGGATAGGGTCCGAAGAGATCAGTATAAACCTGTAATATATTAGGGATGAGGTTGCCTACCGGCGTGTAATTATAGTACTTCAGTTCCATCGAATCGGTACGTCCTGTTGGGTGAAACCAGGCAGTCTTTTCAGTGAATTTTCCTGCGGCGAATGCAATAAGATAAAAATCAATGGCATGATGTGATTTCCATTCCCACCGATTTTTTGTTGCAGAAACCGGCGTAACCCCAGTTAGTAAACCATTTGAAATACCGCGCGATGAAGTATCGGTAGTAATAAAAAACCACGACGAATCTGCCTTATCTGTTAATACCTGTTTGCACGGAAACCAGGTATATGAATTGTAAGGCGGAGATGCTGAGAACTTATGGTTGGTACCGGTAAAGAACCCCGATACAGGAAAACCATTTGAAAGCGTAGGTGAACCATGATAGTATATACGCACTTCAACAAACTGGCCAACATTCGCGGTAAAAGGTAAAACCACGTTTATTTCTGTGCCATTTCGGGCTACAATTGCGGTTTGAAATGCCGCGCCGTTAAGATCAGCAACTGCCGAATCTATCGTTAAAGTATTATCCAACTCAACAGCAAAAGTGTCAAGATTGCTGACCATTGAGTATCCGCGGATCATCACATTTCCAGAAATAGCATTCGAGGATTTTTCAATATCCAGATCAAGAAAGTAGAAGTTGACATCGTATTCGTTCTCGCGGGCTATATGCGCTGCAGAAGGTACTGCCGCAGCATTAGCTCTTTGCGTAAATAAAACAAATAATGAACTTACAAAAGCAAGTAGTAGCAGGGAGTATTTATTTCTCATAGCGGCAAAACTAATCAAAACGATTGCGCTACAAAACCCGCGGGTATAAGAGTGCTACTTGCGTATTAGCGTTATTTCAACAGGTGGTGAATCGCTGTTGTAGTCAAACTTACAATCTTCAAAGCTGGGGGCTTTAAAATGAGGAATCACATTATTGGAAAATCCATAAGGCTCAGTAGGAATGCCAACCCAATTCTTATCAATTTTACCATTTTCATTTACATCCTGGTATATGGCCATTGCATATTCGCCATACGGAAGGTCAGTTATCTGTGCATTCAGCACTTCACCATTTGGACGAAAGGTGTAAACTTTTAACTGGTCCTGTTCTCCCGGAAAATTATTGTCAGGACCATATACACCAACAATGATTGGTGCTGTGTGGGTTTCAAGATTAGAGACGGTAAGCGTAAGGGGGGAATTATCGGGCACAGTAATTATTTTAGATTGTGATTAATTACTGAAATTAAGTTTTTTCTTTGATACAAATTACCTCCCTGAAATGAACCCGCTGGCAGAAACCCGAGTTGTTATTGATGCACCGATTGAAAAAATTTGGGCAGTGATGTTGGATGTTGGAAACTATTCTAAATGGAATCCCTTTGTGTTTCGCGCTGAAACAAAGGAAGACGTGAGCAAGGTTGGTGCAGCCATGAAGTTATATGTCAGATGGAAAAGTGGCAAGGGCGATAGTTCGGACGAAATAATTTCGGATGTAAAATTACCACAAACGGACGCTGATGGTGTTAAACGGGCACATTGGGGCTACCGTTTCAATGGCTTGCTACATACATTTGGATTGATAAAGGCTGTAAGATATCAATGGCTGGAGCAGTTGCCCAATGGGACAACAGCTTATAGTACACGCGAAGAATTTAGGGGCCTTTTAAGTTCCTTTATTCCTTTGGCCGATGTGCAGGATGGTTTTGAAAGACAGGCTAAGGCATTGGCCGAATACGCGAAAAACAACTCTACCGGGTGAAATTAATATCCAGATTTATTCTTTGGTTATTCGGATGGAAAACGGCTGGTGAGGTTCCGCCGCTTAAAAAATTTGTGGCCATACTTGCCCCACACACCAGTGGCCTGGATTTTTTATTTGGCATGTGCGCAAAATTTATTTTCGGTATTCACCTCACTTTTTTAGGTAAAGAAGAAGTTTTTCGATTTCCGTTCGGATTTATATTTCGCTGGCTGGGCGGGGTTCCGGTTGACCGAAGCAGCAGTCATAACGTGGTGGACTACGCCGTTAAATTATTTAATGAAAATGAAAATTTCATTCTTGCCTTATCGCCCGAAGGAACAAGGGCCTATGTTCCAAAATGGAAGACGGGATTCTATTACATCGCCCTTAACGCAAAAGTGCCTATTGTGTTAACCTACCTTGATTTTGAAAAGAAAAGAGTAGGAATAGGGCCAACATTTTATCCCACCGGCGACATTGATAAGGACATAGAAGCCATCAAGGATTTTTACAGGCCCATTAAAGGTAAATATCCAGAACTGGGAGTGCGATAAACAGATACCTTTACTGCATATCCCTTATTACCCGCTCAATGCTATCTGCCTCTTGCTGGCTATGAACCCGAAAGGTTTGTACCTTTTTTTGTCCTTTAATGTGCAAATGAATATTCCAAACGGTATCGGTTGTACTTGTGGGAACCATATGAGGTTTGCGAATCTTTTTTGCCGGCTGGGGTTGAACCGTTTCGGTTGGCTGAACGGGTGCCGGAGGCTGCAAAGTATTTTGATGAATTAAATAAAAGGCACCGGCGCCGATAATGCCAGCGGGAACTATCCACTTCAAAAACTTAGTAACCGCATTGCCTGATTTGGGTTTGTATTTTTGACCATTTAAATCAGGCTGAACCTCCATAAATATTCCTGCCAGTTCTTTTTTCAGAAGTTCCTTACCATGCATATTGATGCCTTTTACTATGGAGCGCTGCAATTTCACCTCCTCGCGGAATTCAGCATCTTCGGTAAGCAGCTTTTCAAAAGCGCTTCGCTCGGTATCGCTGGCTTCCCCGTTCAGGAATTTTTCAATTAATATGGTTTTATCCTCGCTAAGCATTTACACCGGTTAACTTGCTTTTTAATTGCTGCAAACATTTATACTTCTGATTTTTTGCATTGTCAGGGTTTGTATATCCTAACTCCGCCGCTATCTGCATCATATTTTTTTGCTGGTAATAGAATAACACTAAAATCTTTCTACAGTTTTCGCCCAGGTTTTCAATGGCTGCTTTCATCTTTTGCATTTGGGCCACATCCTCTTCGGGCTCATCATCTACTTGTACATTCAAATATTCTTCAAAGTCGCTCGCATTTACATGACCTTTTGAGCCGCGTAATTTTTTGAGCCAGATATTCCGTACTACAGAATAAATATACGTTTTGAGCGAGCACGTAAGCGCAAAACCTGTGTCGCGGCTTTTATCAAAAATCACGATCATGGCGTCCTGGAAAACGTCCTGCGCATCATCCTGCGAACCTGAGTTCTTTAAAATGAAGTATTCAACCATCTTATAGTGGCTTCTATACAATTGCCTGAAAGCATTTGTATGATCTGCTTTCAGCAAATCCCATACCTGTTTATCGTCTTCCGAATCCTTCATTTGTCATTTAATACCCGAATTCTTAAAAGGTAACCTCCCTCACCCTGTCTCACTATCGTTCGACATCCTTCTCCTTCCGCAAAGCCGGATAGAGAAGGAAATACAGCCAGGCATTTATTTTTTGCTTAAGGGTTACCTCGTACACCTCTGTGGTATTTATAAGTGAAATTAATTTTTAACTCAAAACTTTTCAATATGAAACCCACTATTAAAATGCTGCTTTTACTTGCGCTGCTGGCAAACGGCGCAGTACAGGCTGCAAACATGCAAACCCTGACCATTTATTTTGATAAGGACAAGGCTTACCTAACCAACCAGGAAGCGCAGAAACTGCAGATGCTTAAAGGAGCCGATTATATATTGCTAAAAGGCCATACCGATAATGATGGCGGTAACAGCTACAACATTGAATTGTCCAGAAAAAGGGTAGACGCGGTAAAAGCGTTTGTCCGCAATTTAGATTCCGGAATTAAGGTTGAGGCCGATTACTTTGGAGAGAGTAAACCCATTAATAGCAATGTGGATGAAAAGGAAAAAACGCAAAACAGGAGAGTTGAAATAACGTATGTTTCTGATCCCTTGATGCGGACTGCAGTGCCGGTGCAGCAATTTGAGATAGACAACGGC
>JAQBNQ010000076.1 GCA_028288545.1 Bacteroidota bacterium | reverse complement strand
TGGTTGCCAGTTAACGGCAACGCTATTGGGTTTTTTGTTTTCGAGTTGATAGATAAGCGCAGAGTCTGTACCGGCACAAGCCACATCATAGCCCGAACCCCCAATGGTTTGCTCCAGTAGTTTGTATCCGTCTACGCCGGCCCATTGCGAGATGCAATAAATTAAAGTTGAACTTGAACCAAGCCCCCATTCGTTCGGAAACTGTAGATGTGTTTCAACTGCCCGGTCTTTGCCATCGGTAATAAATTCAGGATTCAGTTTTCTTACTTCCGTCAATATTTTTGAAAGGCGTTTGGCCTCGTCCTGCTGCGAGTTGATGCAGCTAAAGTCGCCGGTGTCAAACACTAAATTAAGCCATGGCTTGTTTTGATTATTAAGCGCTACCCAATACAAAACCGAATCGGACCCGTGTAGTACCTTAACCCTTAATGATTGCCCCAACTTAGTAGGAACTGCCAAAGCTCTTGCTCCATCCAATACAAAGTACTCGCCCGTGATAAGTAACTTACCGTGGCCGTAGAAGGATTGCTCGTCTGCTTGTGTTGTAACTCTCAACTTCATAATCCAAATTCAAAATTCAGAATACCGGCCACCGATTCACAGATTGAATACATTAAAGTTTATTTACCTGCCTTTAATCTGTGAATCTGTGGCTTGCATTTCTTTTTTGATCATCTCTTAATCATAAAAATCATAAAAATCATAACAAATCAGCGTTCTATCCTGGGATTCTTAGCTTCTCCAAAAACTCCCTTACCGCCGAAACACTCACCACCTTATCGGAAAAGAATTTTTTGGCTTTACCTATTTCGTCTTCATTAGCCTGCATGGAGGCGAGGATATTGGTGAGGTGCATTTTCATATGCCCTGCCTGTATACCAACCGTTGTTAGCGAACGGATAGCGGCAAAGTTTTGCGCCAGTCCGGCACAGGCAATTATTTCCATTAGTTTCTTTGCATTCGGGTTACCCAATAGTTCTAACGAGCGTTTGGCTAAGGGGTGGAGAGTAGTAAGTCCACCCACCGTGCCTATTGCAATAGGAATGGTCAACCAAAACCTGAAAATGCCATTTTCAACTTTGCATTCAGATAAGCTGCGGTAAATGCCATCCCTACAGGCATAAGTATGTGCACAGGCCTCAATAGCACGGAAATCGTTGCCGGTTGCCATTACCACGGCATCAATGCCATTCATAATACCCTTGTTGTGCGTGGTAGCTCTATAAGGGTCGAGCCGTGCAATGTTTACAGCCCGTTGAAATTTCCAGGCAAATTCTTCGGCAGTCATGTTGCCATAATCGAAAGTGCCTAACTCTTCTACCTTACAACTTACTTCGGCAGTTACTAAGCAATCGGGTGTGTAATTGGAAAGGATGCACATTACAATTTCAATCTCCTTTTCCAAGGTGGTAAAGGCTGCATTATGCTCAATTCTGAATGCCAACTGCTTTCCAAACTCTTCCAGGCAGGAGTTAATGAAGTTGGCACCCATCGAGTCTACCGTTTCAAAATATGCGCGTAGCTGGTAGTAATCGGGTTCAAGCAAGGTGTAATCGATCAACTCCATATCTACCACTCCGCCACCACGCTCTTCCATTTTTGCGGTAATGGGCTGTACCGATTTTTTTAAATCTGCCTTTATCCCAGCAAAAAAACTGAACAGTTTCTCCTTATCGCCACGGTAAACAAAATGGACTTGTCCCACTTTTTTAGTGGAGATAACATGCGTTTTAAATCCTCCGCGTGATATCCAGAACTTAGCCGCGTTAGATGCCGCTGCCACCACCGAGCTTTCCTCGGTAACCATAGGCACCGCATATACGGCATCGTTGATCTTAAAATTAGGTGCTATACCGAACGGAACCGGGAAATTGGTCAATGTATTTTCACTAAACCCATCCAGTAGTTTTTGGGCCTCCACGTTGTCGTGCCAGTATTCGGCAAACTCTTTAAGGATCTCAACCGGGCTGGCATATAGAAAATTCTTGGCTAACCATGATATTTTATCACGCTTGGTTAGCTTCGAAAATCCTGATATCTCCTTTTCATTTTCCTCCATCGCCTCAAAGTTAGGATTGGCGCGAACATTACGCAAATGATTTCCTTAAAAAAGTTGTGAAGATAAAATGTTTTGTCTCTCTATTCGTTTACTTTCGCAAGGTTATAACACTTCCCAAATTTTATTGAATGAAGAATTTTTATCTGCTGCCTAAACTGGCGGCCATATTGCTTTTAATCAATTGCAATAGTGTTTTCGCAGCCGGCAAAACTGAGTTTAACAAAATTGACCCCAAGAACGTTACCATTGTGCGCGATAGTTTTGGCATTCCGCACATTTTTGCCAAAACCGATGCCGAGGTAGCTTACGGCCTTGCATGGGCTAATGCGGAAGATGCATTTTCTGAAACGCAGAACCTGATTTACACTGCCAAGGGCTATATGGCCCGTAAGAACGGCATTGAAGGCGCAAAGGTTGATTTTTTCGTTCATGCCATTGGTGCCCGCCAGTTGGTGGATGAGCATTACGGCAAAGATCTTTCGGAAGATTTCAAAAAATATCTTGACGGGTTTGCCCAAGGGCTCAATGCCTTTGCAGCGGCTCATCCTGACCAGGTTGCTATTAAAAGTGCGTTTCCGGTATCGTCTAAGGAAATGCTAACGGCTTATGTAATTATCATGTCCTTCCTTACAGGTTCGCAAGGGCCGGTGGGCGATATTGTAGGTGGCAAGTTAGATAACCGTCCGGTTCAATTCCCTAATGGCACAGTAATGCCTTCGGTAGGCTCCAATGCTTTTGCTTTAAACAGCAGTAAAACGGTGGATGGTAAAACCATTCTTTGCATAAACCCGCATTTGTATATGGAAGGCGCTTTGTCTTTTTACGAGGCCCAGTTGCATAGCGATGAAGGATTAAATATTGAAGGAGCGATGTTTCAGGGAAGCACCAGTATTGCCATGGGCACCAACGAAAACCTGGGTTGGGGAATGACCTGGAATTACTTTGACAAGCTGGACATTTTTAAACTGAAAATGAAGGGCAAAAAGTATTACGAATTTGATGGTAAGTGGGTAAAGCTGGAGAAGAAACCGGTGTGGTTAAAAGTGGGCCTTGGCAAAAATCATAAAATGGTTTTACCGGTTAAAAAAATGACCTACTGGAGTAAATACGGGGCTACCTTAAAGAGCGGTAAAAGCGACAACTTTTATGCTGTGCGTTTTCCTGCAAATACTACTATAAAAACCGGTGAGCAATTGTACCGGATGAACAAGGCTAAAAACTATAAGGACTATTGGGAAGCATTGCGTATTCACGCTGTTACCTTATTCAACATTGTTTATGCCGATAAGGAGAATAACATCTTTTATCTTGAAAATGGTATGATGCCGGATAGAGAGCCGGGCTTTAACTGGAATGGTATTTTACCCGGCAATACTTCTAAAACCCTGTGGACGGGTTTGGTTCCCATAGATAGTATGCCACACACTATTAACCCGGGTTGTGGTTACGTGTTTAATACCAACAACAGCCCCTTTCATGCCTCGGGCGATGATTGCTGCCAGAAGGATTGCAAACTGCCTAAATATGTTGATGAAAGGCCGGGAGATAATAACCGCGCAGAGCGTTTTGTTGAAATGATAAAGGCTAAGGATAAATTCAACCTGAAAGACCTGGAAACTTTTAAGTTTGATGTTAGCCTTTCGCGCAACTGTAAATTTGCTGCTTCGATTGATAAATTGTTTAACCTGGACGAGAAGAAATATCCTGATCTTAAGG
>JAQBNQ010000021.1 GCA_028288545.1 Bacteroidota bacterium | reverse complement strand
CATACCCGAGATAGAAATACCTGGACACTCTAGCGCGGCGATAGCCGCTTATCCCTGGTTAGGTTGCAATCCTGCAAAAAACGTTGAGGTAGCAACTACCTGGGGGATAAAGAAGGATATTTATTGCCCCGCTGATAGCACGTTCAATTTTTTAAAAGATGTGTTGGATGAGGTTTGTGCGTTATTTCCCGGAAAATATATTCACCTGGGTGGTGATGAGGCGCCCAAGGAACAATGGAAAAAAAGTGCAGTGGCACAGGCCCTCATAAAAAAAGAAAACCTTAAGAACGAAGAGGAATTACAGCACTACTTTATGAAGTTGATGGAGGATTATCTTATAACAAAAGGTAAATTAAGTATTGGTTGGGGTGAAATTGTAAAAGGCGGATTAAGTGATAGTGTAGTGGTAATGAGTTGGCTTGATAAAAAAGCCGGAATAAAAGCAGCCGAACACGGCAATAAAGTAATAATGACGCCGCGCTTTTTTTGCTACTTCGATTACCCGCAAAAGTTGACAGATAAAAAACAAGCCTGGTGGATGGTTTATTTACCGCTAAGGAAAGTTTATAGTTTCAATCCGGGGGTAAAATCGCTATCACCCGAAAAACAGAAATTAATATTGGGCGGCCAGGCTAATGTTTGGACAGAATATATGCCAGATCAAAAACAATTAAGCCGCCGGGTAATGCCAAGACTTGCTGCAATGGCTGAAGCGTTATGGAGCAAGGATAAGGACTTTGAGGACTTTAAAGCGCACCTGGATATGTCCTCAAGGTTGTTTACAATAAAGTACCCTTAAGAATGATATAGGCTACCGAGAAATAAATCACCAAACCGGTAACATCTACCAGCGTTGCAACAAAAGGAGCAGATGAAGCGGCAGGATCAGCACCCACTTTTTTTAATAAAATGGGTAGCATAGAACCGGAGAGAGTTCCCCAGGTAACAACACCAATCAACGAAAAGAATATAGTAAACGCTACCAGCACCCAATGCGGACCGTAATTATACAAGTGCGTTTGCTGCCAGATAAGTATCCTTAAAAAACCAACGGCTCCTAAGATACCGCCGAGTGTAAGACCCGAAAAAACTTCGCGACGCATTACGCGCCACCAATCCGCAAATGTAACTTCGCCCAAAGCCATGGCGCGAATAATAATAGAAGAAGCCTGCGAACCTGAATTACCACCGCTGGATATGATGAGTGGAATGAACAAGGCCAATACCACCGCTTTGCTGATCTCATCCTGAAAAAAGCCCATGGCAGTAGCGGTAAACATTTCCCCTAAAAACAGGATAACCAGCCAACCGGCCCTTTTCTTTATCAGTTTAAAAAACGATATCTGGTTATAAGGTTCATCCAATGCTTCGGAACCACCTATCTGCTGCATGTCCCTGGTATCTTCTACTTCGGCCAAACGCAGCACGTCATCTATCGTTACAATACCTAATAACACGCCGTTATCATCCACCACCGGTAAAGCAAAGCGGTTATTTTTTCTAAAAACACTAATGGCCTCGGTTTCCTGGTCGTTTGCTTTAAGGGTGAGAAAACGATGATCCATTATCTCACTCACTTTGGTTGGTCCATCTACAAAAAGAAACTCATGCATCCGGATATCATCAATCAAAACACCGTTGTCATCAATTACATAAATCACATTCACCGTTTCGGAATGTTGCCCGTATTGACGTATAAATGCAAATACCTGTTCAACGGTCCAATCCTGCTTTACGGCAATATAATGAGGCGTCATTAAACGGCCCACGGAGTGTTCAGGGTAGCCTAAAAGCGATAGCACCGTTTTGCGGTTCTCATCGCTCAATAATTTCAACAACTCATTTACGACCCGACTTGGGAGGCCTTCAATAAAGGCAGTAAGGTCATCATCGGGCAGAGTGTTCAGTAATCTTGCGGCCTTTTCATAGTGCATTTGCTTAATCAGCATCTGCCGCACCTTATCGGGCAAAATCTTAAAGCACTTCATGGCAATGTAAACATCCATCGCTTCAAACACGGCTATCTTATGCTCGTCATCGCATTTTTCAAGAATGTTCAATATCTCATCATACTTGAGCGACTGAACCAGGTCAGCAAGTTTTGCTTTATCCTGTGCATCAATGTATTCCTGAATTTGCTTATAGTGATTCATTGTGACAACTGAAATGGCTGATTATACAATTTGGAAGTCGGGAAATTATAAAATAACCCTATAAACCACCAGCCAAATCACATATAGTTTATTGAAGAATGATCTTGCGGCTAACATTTACCCCATCCGCCAGCAGATTTACAAAATACATACCCCTCGCCAATTCCTTAACGGGCACGGTAATGTTCTGATAGCTTGAGTTATTGAAACTATACTGCCTGATAAGTCGTCCCGTAATATCCGTTAGCGTTATGTTTCCACTCGCTTCTTTACTTAAATTTAAGTGGACATTTAAAATATCCATAGCGGGATTAGGAAACACATTCAGATCGGCTGTAAGTACCGTTGCTTCTATTATACCCGAAGGGTGAATGGGTGGCGGTGGTGGATTTTTCGGATCATTGTATCCCAAAGGATAGCCCACCGTAAATTCGTAGTGTACGTTGTTTCCAAAATCGGGGTTGATGTTATTATACACTACGCCATTTTTTTTGCGGAGATTGAGCTGCCCCGCAGTTTCGTACCACGAATCGGTATTGCGCATTTGATTAAACCACCACGACAAACCATCTCCCCCACCCCAGTTAATAGAGTCAAAGTCAAAAAAATCAAAAGCATAACTGCCCGGAATTAAATGCAGGGTATCGCGGTAAATGGTATTTGCATTTGCACTATTCTTATAATCAATGGTATCGCCATTTTCATCCTTTATCACATATTGGTCTTCCCACGGTGCGTTATTACTTTTATAAAAAATGTACCATACCGAATCTGTTTGTGGCACCATATTGAAGGCTGACTCTAAATGATTATTATAAGTATATTCATCAGGCACATTATTGGGCCAATTTGCTTCGGCAATAAACACCCGGTCGGTGGTATCCAGGCCGTTCCAGTCAAAGGCAGGAAGTGTGATAATTTCTGATTGAAATGGCGAAAGATTTCCGTTCCAGATGTAATACCATTTAACCCCACCTTTTACCCAATACGAAATCTCAGCATAAGTAAGTTGCGATTTGCCCGTGTTTTTGATCTTAACTTTGGGGTTAGTACAAATGGGATTATAACGCAGGTAGGTTTTATCTGAATTAGGAGCAATGATCTCCTCCATCATTACATCATTATTTTTTTGGGAGGTATAAGTTATAAGATGCGCCGACAAAATATAAGTAGATGATTGCCCCGACTGAATCGTAAAGTCATCCATATCCAAATCTACAGTTACATTTTGCCCGGGAGTGATGTAAGGCGTAATATCCACCTCATAAATCGGCACCGAAGAACCCGGGCACCAGTTAGCACGATTAAAAATCCATGTTCCCCCTTGAGGATATACGGCATTCATTCCGCAATCATCTTTCCATAACAGGCGGTCGTAGATATCAGTTCCGTTAACCAATATGTGAAAGTTACGCGGATCAAATTCGCCCTGGCTGCCGTGTCCGGTCATATCAACCACCACCTTTGCCGAGGAAACCGAAGAGTTGATAAAGAATGTTTGCGGTCCCACCTGGCTTTCAAAGCCTGAGGAACTTCCATACCCGTATCCGCCATGATAAAGTTGCCTAACACTATCAATATCACGACCAGGAGGGCCCTCGATAAAAATGAATTCAACGTTTGCACTAAAGGCATCTGTCCAACCATCATAGTGAACCCGAACATCAACCGAGTCTTTCAAAAATCCTGCGTAGTCCGTTACGTCATAATAATAGGGTTGGGTCCAGGCATTATTAAAACCATTGCTATTGTTTGCCATGTATGTACCATATGGCGTAATCAATCGTCCTATCTCAATAAAATTAACGTGGTCGCGGTAAGTCCAGGTTGTATCATAAGTTGTATCTGTTCCCACTATCACGGTATCAATTGCCGCGATGGATGAATCCAGGGTACCGTTTTTCTTTCCCAGTTCCGAATTAACTGTATAATCCCAACCCGAACAATTAGGCGTTCCGCAACCCAGGGTAAACTTCATTATTACCTTTTGATAAGTTACGCTTGTGTTAGGAAACACAGTCCATATATCGTAATCGGTTGGTGGAGATGCAAGATTGGTATGGGTATGGGCCACTATAACAGTGGTATCGCCTGTGGCCGCAAAAGCCGGAGTACCAAATAAAAGTGCTAAAAATAAAATGAGTAGAGGCTTTTTCATTGGCATAAATGATTAATTTTCAAAATTAAGGAAAATGACGAGAAGGGACCTGCTTAACTTTAACACTTATATTTTCTGCAACAAACGTTAAATGAAATGTTTGGCGTTGAACCCGGCGGTAACTTTATGGTCTTATTTTTAAACTAAAAACATCTGTATGAAAAAGAACCTGATATTGACTTTTGCAATGGCGATAATGACCCTTGCAACTTTTGCCCAGGAAACTCCGGCTCCTGCCCGAGGCGAGAAACATCCTAATGCAAGCCCGCAGGAACGAGCTAAACAGGCAACCGACAAATTGAATGGAGTTGTAAAGTTAAGCACCGACCAATACACCAAAGTATTGGAAGCAAATACTAACTTTTTTACTCAACGTGCAGCACTTAGAGGTGCCGGTGGCCCTCCAAGCGATGAAACAAAGACTAAAATGAAAGCTTTGATGGACGACCGCGAAGCAAAAGTGAAAGCAATACTTTCTGCTGA
Source organism: Bacteroidota bacterium (assembly GCA_028288545.1). Taxonomy (GTDB): domain Bacteria; phylum Bacteroidota; class Bacteroidia; order Chitinophagales; family LD1; genus Bog-950. The sequence goes on along the minus strand of JAQBNQ010000021.1, from coordinate 8,745 downwards.
TCAATGGAAGAAAAAAGAAGAAGCCCGTAAGGCGCAAGTTAACGACCGCGGCGCTTTTAAACCGGGAGAAGAATAGTAAAGCTATCAATCTTTAAATTGGGTTATTGGTAAATTGGTTGAACCCGATGAACCGGTGACCCGATTTTTTTTGACAATATTCCTGCTAAATATTTACTTTGGCCCGGTTCCTCCCGCAAACTATCCATTAAACAAAAGAGAATCTGAACAATGAAGAAACTATTACGTGGTATTTTATTTTTAAGTCTGTTGGCAATTGTTGTTGTGCTGGGAATTGTTTTTTTAAGGCCGAACCTTATTATAAGCAAAGAAGATGCAAAAAAAGAACTTGCCTTACCCGCTTCACATTTTGTAAAATGGCAGGGAGCTGAGTTACATTATGTTGATGAGGGTAGCGGAATTCCCGTTTTAGTGATCCATGGTTTTGGAGGCTCAACCCGTAACTTTAGTAAAGTGGCTGCGTTGCTAAAAGATAGTTTTAGGGTGGTTCGTGTTGACCTTCCGGGTTTTGGCTTAAGTGATTTTCCGGATATAGGAGACAAGCCTGATTATGTAAAAATGTATCGCGATTACATTACTTTTATACTGGATACACTTCATTTAGACTCGGTATATGTAATGGGCAATTCGATGGGCGGAGGAATAGCCTGGCTGGCTGCAGCAGACCATCCAACCAAAGTGAAAAAACTGATTTTGCTGAACAGTGCCGGATATGACGTTACCAATGTATCGGGCAAGCTAACTATGTTTAAATACAAAAGCTTCGGCCACGTATTTGATAAGGGAATGCCCATGTTCATGTCTAAAAGCGGTATGTTAAGCTGTTATGCTGATAGTTCGAAAGTTGAGGAAGCAGTATGGAAACTGAATAATCATTTTAGTAATCGCGAAGGCAACATACAAAACATGTTGACCCTGGCGCGGGCACAGCAATTTCCGGATACAAACCTGATAAAGCTGGTGCAATGTCCAACGCTGATAATTTGGGGCAAACAGGATCGCGTTATCCCTGTAGAACACGCCGAAAGTTTTCACCACGATATTAAAAACAGTAAGGTTATTATTTACGATCCATGCGGCCATACTCCCATGATGGAGTGCCCTGAAAAAGTTGCGAAAGATTTTTTGGAGTTTGTAAGGAATTAAGGCATCAACTATCTTACCAGTAATACAATTCCTTTTCGTTCAATAGCCGTCCCATCACCGGCGTAAAACTGGATGAGGTAAGCGTAACCGCCCATGGTAGATTCTTTACCATGATCTGTTCCGTCCCATCCATCATTCGGGTTTGTGGTTTCAAAAACTTTTCCTCCCCAACGATTAAAGATGGTCATGGTATAGCCTGTGGCGCCACCAAAGATGATAGTGGGTTTAAAGATGTTATTTACACCGCTTGGTGCAAATGCATTGGGTATATAAATAACAGGACGTTCGCTGATACATACCACGTTCGAAAAACTGCTAAGCGTATCCTGGTAGCCGCTTGGTGCAGGAAGGCTGATAGAGTAAACCGCTTCTATCTTATAACAGAAACTGCCAGCTGTAGCCAAAAACTGTTGCACCGAATCAAAAAACAGGTTAGTACCGGGTAAAAAAGTTCTTATTAACTGGTATCCGTTACCTATATCGCGGTAAAGGTTATACTTCATTACTGTGGCATATTGCAGAACAAAATCATTCCACATAAGCTGGTTGCTGAAAACATCATATTCGTTACCCTTTAGGTTAACCGTTTCGCCAAAAGGCGAAGGATATATATTTTCGCAGCTATCCACTGCAACCACCTTATAGAAGTAAGGATTGTTCTGTGGCGCAACATAATTGGAATCAATATAAGTTTGAAAGTGTTTGAGCGGAACCGGAACCGGAATCTGATCGGCCGGGGTATAACTCAGCGTATCTGCCCCCCGCATCAACTTATAGAAAATAAGTTGGGCAATAGTATCAATGGTCCAGGTTATCTCCACATGATTAAATGCATCCACTGTAAGATTGGTGATGTAGTTATACGATGGCGGTTGAACAATGCGGGCCTTGATAACCACCAAATTACCATTTGATATAATGGTAGTATCTGCCTTGCTGATAGCCCTGATAAAAAGAGTGATGGAGTCGCCGTCGTTAAAATTGGTGTAGCTGTATGACAAGGTCGCACTGTCCGTAGTACCCTGCAATACAAATGGCCCGGGAAATTTACTTACCCATAACTCGTAACGATCAACACCCTGAGGCCAGTTGATATATTTATTCCAGGCAATATTCATTTGCTGTTGACACGTGACAACCTGCGCTGTTGTATAAATGGTATTGTGCGGACTGGTATTAAATGAACTGATCTTTCCGCAACTATCCATTGCGGCTACTGTGTAAACCAATGACTGGATGTTTGGGTTACCCAGAATATCGGTTGTGGTAGTGTTGTTACGACCGTAAACAGTATCGAAAGGAACACCAGTACCATTAGACAAATAATAATAACAAACGTAAGCGTAAGTCTGTGGTGATGCACCGGGCAACCAGTTAAAGATAACCTGCCCCCCCGGTGTTACTGTTACATTTACAATTTGCGGAACTGCAGGATTAAGATTATTGACCGTATCGGAATTAAGCACAGTACCCGAAGGGCAATTGTAATTAGCCTGCATGTAAAAATACCAGGTGGTAGTGCCAGAATTGTAGTTAGCCAGGGTGATAGAGGTGGCAGCCTGGGAAGTAACCGCTATTACTGAATCATAAGGGCCACCCGGGCCATGAGAAGAGGCGTAAATGGTATATTGAACAAAGGCACCACAAGGATTAGGAGCGGGGTCTGTCCAGTTGAGAGTAATGTTGCCATTAGCACCATTATTTTCCACGCACTGAATAGCAGGCGGGTAAATGATCTGAGCGAAACTTTGGTGGAAGATTCCCAGGACCAGGAGCGATATGATTAAGAGTACTTTGTTCACAATTTGGTAAAAGGCTGCAATTTTAAAGATTATACCTGAAACGCTTTAGTTGCAAGCGTATTTTATATATTACGCTTACCCCACTGTTACTTTGTACATTTTATCAAAATCGAGGTATTTATTGGCAAGTTCCAGCAATTCGCCGGATTTTACTTCTCGTACGGTTTTCAGCAATTGCTGAATATAGGAAGTATCCTGGTTGTAAATTATGAGGCCTTTTAGCGTTTCGGAGAATTTAAGAGGGCCGTCGATACTTCTTAGAATTTTGCCGCTCATGTAATTTTTAACCACTTTCAACTCCTCCTCATCAATGGGCTCTGTACGGAGCCGGTTGATCTCATAGCCAATTTCATCCATGGTGGCCTGGCGAACATCTTTGCCTACTTCGGTGGCAATTTCAATAAACCCGCCATGCGGGTATGAAACAAACGAGGAATAGATGCCATAAGTATATCCTTTCTCCTCGCGTATGTTGCTCATTAATCTGGAACCAAAATAACCACCGAACACAGTATTTAAAACAGATAGCTTTAAAAAATCGGGGTGTTTTTTATTGATACTTAAGTTACCCAATGCCAGGGCACTTTGTACAGACTCTGCCTTTTCGGTATGGTGTATCAACTCAGCAGATGGGTGGCTGGGATAGGTGATATCCGGAGCCGGCATATCCCCTTTCCAATCCTTGTTTCCAAAAAACAGGTTTAATCTTTTAATCAGCGACTCATCAAACCTGCCCGAAATAATTATAATAAGGTTATCAGAGTTATAATATTTTTTGAAAAAGGTTGTCAGGTCGGCAGTTGATATTTTCCCGAAATCTTCAGGTTCTGTTACGCGGCCATATGGATGCGTTTGCCCGTAAAGCGCGTTAACGAAATTCCGGTTAGCTAAAAAATCGTTCTTCTTCAAATCCACCAATAAATGTTGTTTTCGGTTATTGGCAATCGTGTCAAACTCCTTTTGCGGAAAAACTGATTCGGTAAAAATTTCAAAAAGCAAAGGAAGCAGGTGGTCCACCTGTTTGGTAAGCGAATACAAAACTGCCCCTGCCGTTTCGAAACCTGCACCGGTATTTATATTGGCTCCGTAAAAATCAAACTCATCGGCAATTTGCTTTGCGTTGTGTTTTGATGTGCCTTCGCGTAACATGCGGTTGGCAATATCGGCTAACAGGTTCTTGTCTTCAAACCACTTTCCGGCCTTAAACATCAACTCTATTTTAACCACGTCCTGGTCGCCGGCATTGATCACATATACAGGTACACCATTATCCAGGTGTACCAAATCGTATTGTGGCAGATCTATTGATTCAATCAATTTAATTTCGGGTGCTATGCTTCTGTTCATTTGCTCAATACTAATTTTTTGACAAATACCTGAGGGTATTGCAATTCTCTTTTCTAAAAATATTTACAGCCACCTGGTGCAGCATCTCGCCTGTTACAGAAAGGTACTTTTCTATCTCGTGGTTAATGCCATCGGGGTTTCCAAGCATTTCAAAATAGGCAAGGTTCATAGCGCGGTTAAGGATATTTGTTTCACCAAACACCATATACGCCTCTATCTTGTTTTTCACCTTTGTCAATTCCGTCTCATCAATTTGCTCCTTGGTTATTTGAGCCAGCATCTCTTCAATAGCCTCGTTTGCTTTATCAATAGAAGTTTCGGCATTCAGCTTACCTTCAATAACAAACAGGCCTGCATCCACAGTTTCGCTGATGTAGGCACCTATGCTGCTAAACAATCTCTTTTCTTTCACTAACTGCTGGTATAACCGTGAAGAATCACCGGTGCTTAAAATATCGCGGAGAAGATCGGTGGCATGAAAAGCCTCATCCTTACGGGCACACATTTTATATGCCTTATAAATAGCATTCACCGGAACATCTGCTTTTACTTCTAAAACCCTTTCCTCATTTTGCACTGGTTCCTGGGGTATGTTGCGCACAATAGGTTCGCCGGCAGGTATTTCGCCAAACCACTTTTCGGCCAATTGCTTTACCTCATCGGTTTTTACGTTGCCCGCCACTACCAACACGGCATTATTGGGGCGGTAATATTTGAAAAAGAAATCCTTTGCCGATTGCATTTGCACCTGCTCTACGTGCGATAATTCTTTTCCAATAACCGGCCATTGATACGGGTGAACCTTGTAAGACAAAGCACATATTTTATGCCATACATCACCGTAGGGTTGATTGATATAATGCTCTTTAAATTCTTCAATTACCACGCTTTTTTGTGTGGCTAAACTTTCTTCCTCAAAAGCGAGCGAAAGCATTCGGTCGCTTTCCAACCAAAAAGCTGTTTCAAGATTATTGGCCGGAAGAATATCGTAATAGTTGGTAATGTCGTTTGAAGTAAAAGCATTGTTCTCCCCACCCGCATTTTGTAAAGGGGTGTCGAATTCGGGAATGCTTTCCGAACCCTCAAACATAAAATGCTCGAACAAATGGGCAAAGCCGGTTTGTTCCGCTTTTTCGTCGCGGCTACCCACTTTGTACAAAATGTTTACTGCAGCCATACTGGTAGTAGCATCATGGTGTACAATCACCTTTAAACCATTCTTTAATGTAAACTGCTCAAATTGTATCATAGATTAAAAATTGCTGCGCTAAAGTATATATTTTGATTACTTGGCCTTATTAAATAATGAACCTTAGATTTACGAGGTAAAAAAGGTACGGTGCTTAAACAAATATTTGCCCTTTTTGTTCTGCTCGGCAGCTTACTACCAATAAGCGCTTATTGCTATGCACCAAAGCCCTTTGCTCCGGATTCTTTTAAGGTATTGAGCTCTCAACAGTTTGACAGTGTCGTTGCCTATGAGATAAAACCGAAGTTGGAAATAGAAACGATTATTGCCAATAAGCGGGTTTCAAAATACGACTATACTAAGGCCGTAAAACTGACTGTTGAACAGTCGAAAGCCATTATGAAAACGATTGAAGACAAAAGTACCTACGGCGAATCCGGCGCGGCCTGTTTTAATCCCAGGATGGCCATCGTATTTTACAGGGGTCCGGATGCAGTAACGGACGTATTGATCTGCTTTGAGTGTAACCAGCTTTATTCCAAAACAAATATTCCCGCAACATGGTCACATACCCATATGGCGGGAGATTACAAGATTCCGGATTACGGGTTTTCTAAAAAGGGCAGGGCCGCGCTCGTAAAATTTTGTGTAGAATTTGGTTTCGGCGATTGCGGAATAAAATAAATATTGCAGTATGAAACTTGAATCTATTAAAACGATAGGAGTAGCAGGCGCCGGTGCCATGGGCGCGGGTATTGCCCAGGTATTTGCCCAGGCTGGTTTTGAAGTTGTGTTGTTTGATGTGAACGAACAACAACTTGAAAAAGCAAAGACGGAAATAACAAAAAACCTTGACCAGGCTGTTTCCAAGGAGAAAATATCCAAGAATGATAGAGATGAGGCCCTGAAGAAGATAAGCTTCTCATCAGATTTGAATTCCCTGAAAGCAGACCTGGTAATTGAAGCCATCGTGGAAAAGCTGGAGGCAAAACAAGACCTGTTTAAAAAACTGGCGGCCTTTAATAGTGCCGAAACCATTTTCGCCACTAACACTTCTTCCATCCCCATTACCCGGATTGCAAAGGATATTCCGAACCTCAAACGCGTTGTGGGAATGCACTTTTTTAACCCGGCACATTTGATGAAGTTGGTAGAAGTGATAACCGGTGCAGAAACTTCAGACCAGGTTGCTGAAACGCTAAAAGACCTTTCGCTCAAACTTGGTAAAACACCTGTAATGTGTAAGGATTCACCGGGCTTTATTGTTAACCGCGTTGCACGGCACTATTACGTTGAAAGCCTTAAAATGCTGGAGGAAAATGTAGCGCCAAAAGAAAGTATTGATGCCCTGATGGAAAGCGCAGGATTTAAAATGGGACCTTTTAAACTAATGGACTTTGTGGGCAACGATATCAACTTTGCTGTTACTTCTTCTCTTTTCGAATCCTTTCATCACGATGCCAAATTCAGGCCTTCGCGGGTTCAACAGCAAAAAGTAGATGCCGGGCACCTTGGCAGGAAAACCGGTAAAGGATTTTATAATTACAACTGAAAATATACATTTGCAGTCTTCTCTGAATGAAGTGCGAAACCAACTGTTGTTGGTATTCACCAAAAACGCCCGGGTGGCGAAACTGGTAGACGCGCTCGTTTCAGGTGCGAGAGCCGCAAGGTGTGGGGGTTCGAATCCCTTCCCGGGCACTTAAAGAGGAAGTCAATTAGGCTTCCTCTTTTTATTTTCCCCTCCTGCTATTTCTATTAGTACATATAAATAGAAATACCAAAATCACAATATACTGACAACCAATGCATTGTAAATTATTTCCTACCCCGTATGCAAAAAGTAGAAACACCCCGGATTATCATTGATTTTCAACCCTTTGCGCTTAGCTTATATACTTCTAAATTATTTCAACTTAAAACCTGAAACTAGAAATTAGCCGCCTGACAACAAGCAACTAACAACTGTCAACTAAATCTTACCTCTGTTCCTGCAGTTTTTTCAAATGTGTCTCGGCCTTTTTAAAATTGGCATCAATATTTAAGCAGTTCTGATAATACATAATAGCCTCTTTAGTACGGCCTAATTCTTCCATAACTAAGCCCTGGCTGTAATAAGCACCGGCATAGGTAGGTTCTATCCTGGTAGCCATTTCGTAGTAACGGAAAGCCTCATGCAGCGAGTCCATTTGGTAATAAGTAAACCCTATGCCCATACAGGCTTCGGCATTGCGATGATCCAACTCCACAACCTGTTTAAAGCATTCAATGGCTTTAATAAATTTCTCCTTTGCCTTTGCCTCTTGATTAGCGTCGGCTAGGCCCACTCCTTCCTCTTTTAGCATGTTGGCCTTTGCATAAAGCGCATCTTCTGGTTTGTCGCTTACTTTAATGGCGTTATCCAGGTACTTCTCTGCATTTTTATCTTTTCTTTTTTGAAGCAACAGCCCTAACTGCACATAGGCATTGTAAAATTTAGGGTTTAGTTCGGTAGCCGTCTGAAAAGCCGAAAGCGCTTTTGTCGTATCCCCAATTTCCTTAAACACATTGCCTTTATAAAAATAGATGTCCGCATTTTGGGGGTCCTTTCCTATAGCCTCGTCGAGGTAGTTCAGCGCAATTAAATAGTTGCCATGCAGCGAAGTATCAATAAAAGCAAGTTCTGCCGCCTTTACGTAAAAAGCTACATTGCCCGAATCGCTGGCAATGGCCTTATCCATCAGTGCAATGCCCCGGCGAGGTTCCGAAGTTTTTTTCGAAAGTTCGGCCGCGTATAAGAAAAACTCTGGCCTTAACGAATCCAGCATAAGTACATGAAACATGTCATTCACCGCAGCTTTATAATCCTTGTTGCCTTCATATATCTGCGCTCTTTTAAAATACAAAAAGGCATTCATCGAATCCTTTTGTATTTGCTGGTTTACCGAATCCAGTCCCGGGTATAACATCGATAATGAATCCCTGGTACTAATCACACCCTCTTTCGGTTTATTGCAGGTATTACACGAATCCACCAGTATCATCAAAAACAAAGCAAAAGCTATAACAGCCACAAATTTTTTCATGGAAGCGAAATTAATATTTTATAGGGACGAGGCATTGCGGCTAAGACAGGCTTTAGAAATAAACCCGGCTGTTCTCTTCGTTCGCTGCGTGTGGTTATTCACATTTTAGTCCTTATAGCGAAAAATTAAAATAACACAGAGGCACAGAGTTACAGAGATAACAGCCGAGAAATACTTA
>JAQBNQ010000001.1 GCA_028288545.1 Bacteroidota bacterium | reverse complement strand
CCAAAAGCCAGCCGACTTTAAAAAACTGGTTGATTTCTTCATTTCGGTTAAAAGATCGATTGAGGTAAAAAACAAATTGTCCATCTACTTTATTGAGAAGGTGTATGATGAGTTAGCTGTAGCTATGTAAATAACTTTAACCAATAAATAATAAACGCCCGGGCTCATTTGAAGCCGGGCGTTTATTATTTAAGCCTTAGCGAACTCCCTCGTCAAATTTTCAACTTACTCTTCACTTCTGCTTCACTCCCAGGTCCCGAATCAATTTCGCAAAAGTCCTTCTCCTCGGTCATTACCCAAAACTTATTGCAGTGCTGTAAAGCAGCCTCAATATCATGGGTTGAAAACAGAATGATCTTCTTCAGCTCATTACTGATGGTACGAAGTAAATTCAATATCTCGCGCTTATTTCTAAAGTCGAGAAAGGCGGTTGGCTCATCCAATATGATAACTGATGTTTGTTGGCAGAGCGCCCTTGCAATTAAGGCCTTCTGTTTCTCCCCATCACTCAATTGATTAAACATCCGGTTCTGAAGCTTTTCGATCTTCATTACAGAAATTACTTTTTCAATCTCTTTTTCATCTTCATCGCTCAATCGCCCGAGCCAATCAGTATAAGGGGAACGTCCCAGGGCAATAAAGTCCCTTACAGTAATGTTATCAATGAATATTCTTTCAGTCAAAACAACACTGATAAGTTTAGCTCTTTCAACCGGTGTTAAGGATTGTATGTCTCTGTCATCGAGAAGCAGATTTCCACTTAGTTTTTTCTGCAGGCCAGCAATAGTTCTCAGCAAAGTTGATTTTCCAATACCATTTACTCCAAGCAAGGCCACCATGTCACCGGGCAAGGCCGAAAAGTCCGGAATTGTAAAGACGGGCTTGTCTGCTTCGTAACCTATATATATGTTCTCGGCCTTTAGCATTTAAACCCGTTTTTGTCTAAGTATTATCCATATAACCACCGGTGCCCCTAATAACGAAGTAATTGCGTTTACAGGCAGGGCTGTGTCCGAACCGGGTGCAGATGCTATCATGTTGCACAAACAGCAGATAATGCCACCTACAACCACGCAGGCTGGCGTCAATATCTTATGGTCAGCAGTTTTAAACAAAGCCCGGCATAAATGCGGTACTGCCAAGCCCACAAAACCAATAGGGCCACAAAATGCAGTAATGCTACCAGCAAGAATGCTGGTACACAGCACTATCATGATCTTTGCATAACGGATATTAAGGCCCGAACTGATGGCATAAGTATCCCCAAGCAATAAAAGGTTTAAAGGTTTTGACAAGGCTAATGAAAACACGGTACCCAATAAAACTACCACTACCATATAAAAAATCTGGTTCAAGTCTATATACCGGAAACTGCCGAAAGTCCACAATACGTAATTTTTGAGGGACTCATTGCTGGAGAAGGTCTGCAATATTTCGATTAAAGCACTAATGCCGCCTCCTATCATCAAACCAATGATGAGGATAGCTACTACATCGTTCAGTTTTAAAGAAATGATAAAATTGATGAAGAAGATAACAACCGCACCGCATGAAGCCGCGAGTATGATACTCCAGCCGCTTAATAAGTGTACAGATGAAAACCCAAACGCCGAGGCTGCCAATATAAAAACAGCTACTCCTAAACTGGCCCCCGCGCTGATGCCTAAAACATAAGGCCCCGCCACAGGATTGCGAAAAAGAGTTTGCATTTGTAAGCCGCTAACTGAAAGTCCAGCACCTGCAAAAAGAGCCGCCAGCGCCGCCGGCAAACGCGACTCAATAATTATGTTGCGCCAGGTTTCGTTTTCAATATGGCCACCGATTAATACAGTAAGCACATTTTGTAGGGGAATAGATACGGAGCCAAGTAGTATTTGCAAAATAAATACAAGTACTAACACCGCAGTAAGCGAAATGAACAGAACGATATTTCTACTTTGCGGTTTCAACCCTACTTTAGTTTTTGGTAATAGTATAGCTCATGCCCCTTCATTAATTCAGGATGGAAAATAAAGATAAGATCTGCCAATATCTTGTCCGGGTTTACTGTTCCCGATTCCCAAAAATCAAACCCTCCATCAGGCGTATTGCGCTTATTAAAATTATAAACCTGTCCGGTTTTAAATGCTTTAAAGAACGAGTTCTTTTTGTCGGCAGATTTTATTTCATCCAGTGAAGAGGCAAAACCCTGGTTTATCCATATGTCAGCATTGGCGGCTTTGTCATATACCGATTCATAATTAAGATTTAGATTAAGCCCGTTGGTAGCTTTGGCCTCCTTCCATAAAAAATCGCCGCCCGCATCATCTATCAATTTAGCAATGTAATTTTCGCCGCAGGGCATGTACCATATCTCCTTAAATGGCAGGTTACAAAAAACAGTGGGCTTTGTTTTAACTGATTTTGCCACGTCCTTAAGGGCCAGGTAATTCTTTTCAATCAGCTTAAAAATACTATCCGCTTCGTAATCCCTGTCATAAAGTGCGCCCACAAATTTTAGCCATTCCGCCTTACCCAGGGGATCCTGCTCCCTGTATTCCAGGTTCAAAATAGACTTTACATGAAGAGTTTGTAATTTCATCTTCATTTTATCTCCTCCATCAAAACTGCCCGAAACAAAAACAAATGAGGGATGCAGTTCAACCAGTTTCTCGTAATTCAATTTGCTACTGCCAACATTGGCTAACTCATTTCGCTTCACCCGCTCTCCCACTTCTTTGTTATAAATAAGTTCAACATTGCTTACTCCGGCAATGCTATCCAACAGGTTTAAACGCTCCATTTCGGCAACATGATTGGTAGACACCACTACAATTTTACGCACCGGAGTATCTAATAAAAGCGCATCAGCAAAATCAAGTGGGGCGGGCTTCCCCTTAGGCAAAAGCACATACTGCCCAAGCACCGACGAATCTTTTATATCACGTACAGTTATAACTTTAAAACCTTCGTAATAATCCACCGAAAAACCTTTGGCATATTTTACGGGCAGAGAACCAATCTTAACACAGTGAGTTTTGGCCAATTCCGCAGCCGCCTGCTTCTCGCCGTTTCGGCACGATGCCAGAGCAACACATATAAAAAGAATGACAAAAAACTTCTGTTTCATAATAATTCAATGCGTTTTAAATCCGCAGCTAAAATCATAATTGATCATAACGATCATAATCAATCAGCGTTCCATACATCAATGGCTAAAGGCAAAGTTACCCGAAATCACTCCCGCAATAAATGAACCAATCAATACTCCGTTTTTATCATACCTGTATATCCTGGAAGCTTGTACATAATCAAGCGCATCCGAAGCATAAACATCTCCGGTAACCGGGTCAACTCCCATCCCATATAAATTCCGACCTCCATTGGCAGCAAAAGGCGCAGCCAGTGCAACAGTATCATCAACAGAGATACTTTCAATATCACTGTCAAAAAAATAAAGCCTGTCGCCCGAACCGTTTATGCAAAGGTTAGATGGATTGTGTCCATATGGAAAGGTGATAGTTTTCGCAACACTCATATCACCGTTCAGGCAGGTTAAACCGGGCCTAATATTTGCAGAATCTGAAGCAACAGCAAGCCAGATACGATTTAAATTGTCCTTTACAATTCCGTTAATGTTGGTGCCGGCATAAGTATAACGCTGCGCAAATGTATTGGTCGAAACATTAATAGTGGCCAATGTTGAAGTGGCAGAGGGATGTGCATCGGCATTGCGCTCTTCAACAACTACATAGTTGCCAACCTGCACCATGTGTTCAGTCCAGGATGCCATTTGGTCAATGGTTTTAACCACATTTCCGGTTTGATAGTTAATAACGTAAACTTTGCCCTTATACAATTCTGTAACGTAAATAATACTATCGTTAACTGCCAAAACATAGCGGGGGGAAGAATTTGGAATACTAATAGTTCTTATTTTTTGAAATGAAGGAATTCGTACCATTTCAATCTTCTGCGAATTATTGACCACTATAAACCCTATCGAATCTTTAATGTAAACAGACTGCGCCACATCGCCCAATGAATATCCATTAACGCCTTTGAACAGGTTATTGCTCACCTGCTGAGTGGCAGGATCGTAGAATGAAACCTCCCCATTACCAAAGGTAAAGTTGCCCTCATTACTGATGTAAACACCCTTCGAAACAGGTGCCGATGAAGACTTATCCTTTTTGCAGGAGCCCAGTATTAGCAGCACTAAAAGAAAAACTACGCTCGCTTTTTTCATCAGCTAAAAAATTTAAAGCGCAGGGTTCCCTCAAAATTTCGTCCGGGCATTGGCCGTTGGGCCACTACCTGGTATTGAGTATTTCCCAAATTATTTACTCTGAAAGAAAAACCAACTTCAGTGTGCTTAAAAGAAAAATCCTTTCCTGCTTCCAGATTGGTAATAAAGTATCCGTTAAGCATTTGCGTGTTGTCTGTTGAAGTAAAAACAGGGCCGGTAAAAGAATTGGTTGAACGGAGATAAAATTTACGGTACTGCAATTGTAAACCAAGCACCGCGTTATGATAAGGAACGTAAATCAATTGCATTCCCTTGCTTTGGTCAAACTGTGAGGCTGCATCAAGGTTAGTAGTTTTAGTGTAAGTATACGAGGCATTAAAATGAACAATAAACCTGTTCGGATATCCTTCCTCCGCATTGGTTACATGAAAAGAAGCCTCCGCCCCGCGCGAAAAAACCCGGCGGAAATTCACCGGCATCCATATAGCCCCCTGCGGAATCCATTGTATCCAGTTATCTACGTAGATATAAAAATTGGAAAGCGAAACATTAATCATTTTTTGGTAGGAGTATTTTGCCTGTATCTCCCCATTCCATGATTTCTCTTCCTTAAGATTTGGATTGCCTCCGGGTGTCCAGTACATATCATTTAAAGTTGGGAACCGGAAATTGCGCGAGGCAATAAGGCCTGTTGAAATGCCATTCCCTCCAGATAGCTTAGTCGCATAATTTACCGCCAACTCCGGAGCAAATGCTGATAGTTTTTTATCCACTAAATCCTCCCTAAAGCCACCATGAAACCTGATTTTGTTCAGCAAATAATAATCCGCATAAGCTTTTAGCCCAACAATATCTCTTGATTTAACCGAACTGTAAGCATTGATATTTGCAATCTCATGATCGTAATTTACCTCGCTGTTAATGGCCAGGTTAAACGGCAACAAGTATGAAAAGGAAAAAGTATTCCGTAGAGCCTGTGTAATTGCTATATCGTCAATAAAGGCGTTGGGGTCCTTATAACGCATCCAGTCATACAACCAGGCAGAACTGAATTTTAACTTCAGCTTTTTAAATCTACCATTCCAGTTTGCCATGGCCCGCATAGAATTGTCATCCTGGCTTTCCTTTCCGCTCAGTTGGCTCATAACCGGTGGCAGTTGTCGTTGCGCATCTGTCAGCCATAAAAAAAACGTCACATCATTTCGCTCATTTATTTTTGCCCCAAACTGCTGAAGAAATGAGAGTTGATGGACCGCTGCATTGGTTTGCCGTACATAAGGACTTCCTTCCTGAAAACTGTTCCGGTATAAAAAATCATTTTCTGAACTGAGGTAGCCGAATTTTGTAGTGCCAGAAAATCGCTGATTGGCATATTGGGCATCCGCGGCTACTTCATAAGTATTAAAACTAGCCACTCTTACAGTCCCACCAATCGAAAACCCTGAATCGCGTATTAAATTATTGGCCATATTGAGTGTGCCGCCGATGGTACCCTTATAGCCTGTTCTTACCAGTTGCAATTCATCCTGGGCGCCCAATAAAAACAAAGAAAGATCTACCTGCCCAAGTGAGGGAGAATTGAGTTTTACCCCGTTCCATTGTATTTCGCTTTGCGTGGCCGATGTGCCCCGTATGGCTAATGAAGCTAATCCACCGCTGCCATAGTTTTTAACGTACACGCTGGAATACTCGCCTAAGGCATCGCTTAAACGTTCGCCCTGTTTGTATTTTAAGTCCGTAAAAGGTGATTCAAACGCCTGAACATCGGTTGAGGCCCGCTCTACTTTCACCACTTCATTCAACATAACGGTATCCTTTCCGGTTCCGGCAAATAATGCGGAACTGAGACAGACCAACAGATATGTGAGCATTCCTTTCATTCCACCACCAATTTTGCGTTGAAGTGAGACGAAGCGGTTTCGATATTCAGGAAATAAATGCCTTCAGGCAGTTTAGTTGTTAGTTGACCGTTGTTAGTTGACAGGAGTTCAGTAATTAATTGGCCCGAAATATTAAAAACATCAACTTTCGAACCGGTCGGAATATCAATATGAATGGTTTGACCTGCAACTGCCGGATTTGGATAAATTTTGGAGTCAACATCTCCGATGTTGGCAATTGCGTTGGGACTGGTTCCATTTATAACTCCAACAGCATCCAAATCAAAACCCGAAGAAGCAAATGGCGTAGGCCATGGGTCATTTACCTTATGCCCGTTTATATCATGCGAGGCGTATAGATCATTAATGCTGCCCACAGCATCTATTACACGCACATACCTTACATCATTCACATCCAGGCCAAATTGGTTTTTCAAATCTTCCAGGTCGAAGGGAGTGCCATAGCCTGCAACGTATTTACCTGCCAGGTTATTTACCAGCGAGCAATCTATGCCCTGCATAACCAGTTGTGTAGTATCCTCAATATCAGAAACAGCGGGAAACCGGAAAAAATTGATGCCATCT
>JAQBNQ010000636.1 GCA_028288545.1 Bacteroidota bacterium | reverse complement strand
CAGGGACGTTTTTGCCTCCGCCTGTATTAACTGAAGAAGATATAGCGAGGTTGAAATCTGATGCGGAAAAATATGGTCAAAAACTTTATCCTCCCGATTACTTAGGGTGAAATATTTTCAAACCACCGGGTTAAATTGTACTTTTTAGAGCGTGCTGAAATAATCCTTTTCTTCAAAAACTTCTACCCGGTTTTGTTCAATCGGAAAGGTTATCATTAACGTAACGCCATGGAAATTTTCAATCGAGAATTTCCCTTTTAGCTGTTTGCCAAGTGCCTTCATCATTTCCATACCCAGGGAATTAGCTTCACAAAAGTCAAAATCGGGAGAGAGGCCGCAGCCATCATCAGACACTTTTAAAACAGCGTTATTGTTGTTCCATACAGCGAGGCTTACCACAATCTCGCCACCATTATGATCAAAGGCATATTTTATAGCGTTGGTGATTGCCTCGTTCAATATCAAACCAATTGGCACAGCAAGGGCCGGATCAAGGTTAAGGGGATCTAATACTTGCCTTATTTTAATATGCCGGAAACTTGTATCAAATGAATCACTCAGGTAATCGATCAATTCGGCAATATAGGCCGGCATTGACACGAGGGCTGCGGTTGCGCTGCTGTACAGTTTTTGGTGAAGAAGTGCGATTGCATTTACCCGGTGCTGGCTGCCGCGAATAGCTTCAAGGGCAACATCGTTTTGTAAATAAGCCGACTGCGTATTCAGAATGCTCATTACAATTTGCAGGTTATTTTTTACCCGGTGATGCACTTCTTTCAACAGCCATTCTTTTTGTTGTAGCAGGTCTTCCAGCAGGGTGTTTTTGGATGTGATCACTTCGTTGTTTTTTTGCTTATGCATGTTTTGCCGGAATAATAAACCAGCTATAACCAATAATAAAAATATTGCCCCGATAGTAAGGTTTTTAACAAGGTTGGCCTGCCGTAAATTATCCTGCTCAAGCCTGCTCTTTTGGTTTAAGAGTGTAATTTGGGTTTCTTTTTCCCGGGTTTCATACTCAATTTGCAGCTGTTCTATTTGTTTACTTTTGGTGCTGCTAAAGATCGAGTCTTTGATGGTATTGGCTGATATAAGGTGGTATATAGCCGATTGGTACTGCCGCCGGGTGGTATCCAGGTGAAACCAAAGGATTTCGTTTGTACTAAGATCGTTGTCATTGCCAATTTTTTGCAATAAATTTTGGTTCAGCTTGAGATATTTTAGTGCTTCGGCAAATCCGGCGGTTGCGGTGTAAAATTTAATGATCAGTTCATAGTAGCTGCTCCGGGCATATATATTAAGGTTAGGATTGTTTGTTTGGCGGATCAGCTCATCGCAGTAGCGTTTTGCTATATCATACTGTTTTAATGCCAGGTAAATTTTAAGATAGGTTTGACTTACCTCATCGCCCCCTTCATACAGTTTTCCGGGGGGATATAAAAATTTTTGAGTTACCTGCATTAAAAAAGCCTTAGCTCTTTGAGGTTGATTCATCCTGAGATAAACATCAACTATATTGCCTGCCAGCAAGTATATGGTTGCATTGTCTTTTTCGGTTTTAGCAATTTCAAAAGCGCGCGAAAAATAAGTGAAGGCCTTTTTATTATCACCAAGTTTTATAAAATCATAGCCCAGGTTATTATTGATCTGGCAAATTAACCTCACATTATCCGCACTGCTTGCGGTGGCTATTTTCAGGGCCATCAGTTCGTAGTTTATGGCTGTTTTATAGTCGCCCTGCGTATAAAAAAGCCTCCCCAGTAACGCATAAAGTCCCTGTGTTTCTGTGTAGTGTGCCTGCCTGTAGTAGGTCAGTGCCTTTTTTGCTTCCGCAAAGGCCATGGTATAATTATTCATCATTTGGTGCAGGTCGGCCAGTAACCGGTAGCATCGTGCAAGTTCAACCAGGTGGTTTGTACGTTCAAAAGCGCTGACTGCCAGGTTCAGATAATAAATACGGGAAACCATTGTCTGCTGCAGAAAATCCTGGTTGTAATATTCTGACAGTTCAAAATAAGCTTTACCAAGTATCGGCCAGTTGTGTGCCTGCTTTATTTCCTGTATGGTTTGTTCAAGCAAAGCGAGGCCACTTTTGGGTTGGCCTTTTGATGTATAAAACGCAGATCGGATCAATGCAATGCGAAAGTTGGTTTCAGCCTGTGGAGAACGGTGATTAAGTTGTTCGGCCTGATTGATAAAGTAAGAGGCGCTATCTAATTGTGCAGGATTAGGATGGCGCAGGTGACTGAAAAACTCCGCGAGTTGTAATACAGACGAGAGTCGAACGGCAACAGAACCAGAGGCATCTTTTTGTAAAAGCAAAGAATCTGCATGGCTCCTGGTGATTTCCTGGGCCCTTACTGAAATGATGCAAAGGAAACAAGGTATAATCAGTTTGCACTTTCGTATCATATCAGCTCTTCTCATTTTTGGTTGGGAGCCTGTATGCATCAATTCTTTTTTTAAATTTAAGTATATTCAATTATATCTGCTAATTTAAAGCAATACTTATTTGCTGTAAT
>JAQBNQ010000623.1 GCA_028288545.1 Bacteroidota bacterium | reverse complement strand
ATTCTGTTAGATTTCCTGTTATATGTTCGCCCGGTGAAAACATTGTTACTCTTTATCAGCCTTTTTGCTTTTTCCTTTTGTGTAAGCGCAAAAGAAAGTTTGTTTTCTATTAGCGGAACCGTGGTTGATTCAACTTCGGGCAAAGCGGTGGAACTGGCAACCATAACACTTAAAGCAGACGGAGACGAAAAGATCATATCCGGAGCGACGGCTGATGGAGATGGCAATTTTCAACTGGATAAAGTAAAAGCGGGGAAGTATAAACTCGGTATTTCGTTTGTTGGTTACCCATCTAAGATTATTAGTGTTGAAATAAATTCAAACGTTCAATTAGGTAAAATATATCTTTCATCAGGTTCCAAAACCCTGGGCGAAACAGAGATATCAGCAACTAAATCACTCATCACTAAAAACGCAGAGAAAACAGTCTTTAATGTGGCCCAAAGCCCATCCAACCAGGTTGGTACTGCCGAAGATGTTTTGCGCAATATGCCGGGTGTAAGTGTTGACCAGAAAGGAAATGTTTCCATACTGGGCAAACAAGGCATAAAAATACTGGTAGATGGATTGCCCAATGCACTGGCACAAAGCGATCTGCCCAGCTTTTTAAAATCAATCCCGGCAAGTTCTATTGAGGCAATTGAATTGATAACAAACCCATCGGCAAAATATGATGCGGAAGGTAATGCCGGAATCATCAACATCAAACTTAAAAAAGGCAAAACCGATGGTTTAAATGGTTCCTTAAGTGCCGGATATGGAATATTAGACCGTTACAACGCTACCGCCAACATCAACTACCGCAAAAAAAAGATAAATGTATTTGCCGATTATGCATTCAACTATGGCAAATCGACCAATCGGTATATAGAAGGACGAACAATTTCCTTAAACGACACCACCAGTTATTACAACCTTGACAGTAAGGGTACCGAAACCCACATGAACAATAGTTTAAAAGCGGGGATAGATTATTTCATTAACGACAAAAACACTTTGACATATACCGTGGGTGGTAATTACTCCAACTTTCATTGGTATAGCGATGCGCTCGGCCAAAGCTTTGGTTCGACTGAAAATAAAATGGCCTCTTACAATTCAACCGATGATGAAAAGAACAATAACTTTTCTATCAGCAACGATATTACCTACCGCAAAAAGTTTGACACCACCGAACACGAATTGGATATTGATATAAGCCACACTTACGTAAAAGGAGGCAACGATGCGCGGCTCAATTCTTTGGGTTATGATAGCATCGGCGCCTATAGCCTGGCCAATAGTTTACAAAGACATACTTCCTCGGGTAACAACATTCACAATTTTATTTTTCAGTTGGATTATATCCATCCACTAAAAAAATTGAAAGGCTATAAAATAGAAGCCGGGGTAAAAAACGAAACAACGCTTAACCGGAACGTATTTAACGCCTACACCGTGGCTAACAATGTTGAACTGTTTGATTCTTTACTGAGCAACAACTTTAACTACACCGAAAACATTGCGGCAGCTTACGGTATTATGAGCGGCACCTGGAAAAAACTGCTCTCCTACTCAGCCGGTTTGCGGATGGAACACACCTATATTCAAAGCAACAACAACTCGGTTAGCAAAAACTATTTTAGTTTTTTTCCAAGCGCTTCACTGGCTGCGGCGTTTAGCGAAACACAAAGTTTAAGCGCCAGTTATAGCCGCAGAGTACAACGCCCGCAATTCCGACAAATAAATAACACTATCTCATACATTGACCAATATAGTACCTGGCAGGGCAATTCGTTTTTGCAGCCCTCCTTTTCGCACATTGTAAGTTTAAATTACACAGCTATGGTGAAACAGCATATGTTTTCATTAGAGGCCAGTGGTAATTTTCAGAGCGATGGATTTATTGAATCAACCCGTGTTGATAGCAATCGTATTTCCCGTGGTGGCGTTGCCAACGGAACCAATAGTAAAACATTCAACTTTACTTTTTATACCAAATTGCAACTAACCAAATGGTGGGATCTGCAATTGAACCACGCTTACACTTACTCTTACTACGGATTTAAAGAGGGACTAAATACGGCTCCAATCTCCGGCCACTCCTATATGCTTTGGATGAACACTAGTTTCACCTTCTGGAAAAAAACTGTGATAGAAATTAGCGGCTGGTTTAACAGCGGTGGGGTGCAGCCACAGGGAACGACCAAACTATCGGGAGTACTTAATGCGAGTATTAAAAAATCGTTTTTTAAGGACCGGCTTACAATTTCTGTTGCCGGACATAACCTGTTGCAAACCATGCACTGGCACTGGACAGTTAACAACAGCGGAATTCAAACCAATGGCAGTTGGCAAAGTTTTGAACGCAATGTAATGTTTACGCTTACTTACCGCTTTGGATCAAACGCACAGGCGCAGCAAAGAAGAGAGAAAGAAAGTAACGACCGCTTAGGTGGCGATGGAAAAGCCAGGTGAACCGGCACAAAAAACACAGGGCCCAACTTGCGTTGTGCCCTGCTTAAAATCAAACTTTTGGTTGATTTGTTATTCATTAAACGTAGCCCTTTTAATATTATTTCGGATTAGTCGATAAATCCGAAATGTTTTAAAAGCACCAGCATATAAATAGCTATAGCAGTTATTACCAGCGGCACAATAACCCTCTTAATCAGCGTGTTATCATACCATTTTTTATTGTTATTTGCAGTGTCCATACAAATACCTTTTATCCTATTATTATGGAACGTCAAAGCCCATTATTTGTTGCAACAAATATGTTAATGAACGCTGTTCTGGCTAATCATAAAAACGGGCTCCACTAAATCTTTTTAAACCTTTTCAGTATTTTTGTAACACTTTCCTAAAAGCGACTACTCAGTCGTCAAAAATCAAAATCATGAACTACATCAAACAATTAAACCACTTCTGGTCTATGCACGAAGTTAGCCCTATGGGGCACCTGGAAATTTCTACCTACATGCTTTTATTAAAATACTCAAACGCAAAAGGATGGATGAATCCGCTGCAAATTCGCAACGCTACAATGCTGGATAATCTGGGGGTAAAGGACTTGCGGACTTTGCAAGGTGCCTGTATTAAACTCCAGAACGCTGGGCTTATCCGCTTTCAACAAAAACAGGGCCAGGGCAACTGCTGCTACTATTTGTTCGATGTTGTGGCTCAATCTTATGCTTTAGATGCGGAAGTAAATGCGGAAGCAGTTGCAGAGGTTAATGCCGGTGGGAATGTATAGGCTAATGTATAGCGTAGCTGTTTTATACCTTAATTATATAATAAACTAAAACAGAAACTTAAACAATACATAAACTTAAACCTAAACAATACATAAACAAAAACATAAACACCCTCTCTCTACGCGCGGGGATATTTTTGAAAAAATATTGAAGAAAAGCCAGGTGGGTAAATGCCGCTTTTAAAAAAACAATGAAAAAATATTCCGGCGGCTTCGGGCGCTTTTAAGGGCTCAAAAATCATTTTGACACCCAGACTAAACATTCAACAATTTGCCCTGCCAAAAGCCATCTAATGCGTTTTGCATGGCACTTTAATTTCGAACATAACTTCCGCCCGATCAAAACACTTTAATCCAAATCTTTTGCCCTTTTTCTCTTTTTCCCGGGTAAGCCTTTTTTCCTTTCGCGGCGAACCAAAGTATCCGGTTCAAAAGGTCGTCATTTCCTCCATCCAATTTGTCAAACTGAGGATCGGCGGAAAGAATGGCGTAGTTCAATTCCTGGCCCTTTAGCATAGATTGATCTTTGTTCATTTCATCCAACGGAATTTTGTTGGCGATTACTTTGTAAGTACCCGTATCCGCTTTGGAGGAAAAGCAATCGAACATAGGCAAAGCGGTAGCGTCAATAACATTCATTGGTGGAATCCCCAGTATTTGTTCAATGGTGCGCACCATGCAGGTTTGGTTATAATTTGTGTGCACCGTTCTGTGTAGCTCCGCATAAGGGCTAACAACAAAGCCCGTGGTACGGTAAGCAGAAACATGGTCCCATCCATCCTGGCTGTCATCTTCGGTAATAAAAATGGCAGTATTCTTCCAAAAGCGGCTGTGCGAAATAGCTTCGATAATTTTACCAACAGCTAAATCATTATCGGCCACCATTGCCCGCGGTGTTGGAAATCCCTGACGTGTACCGGTTGTATGATCACTGGATAAAGCAGTTACAATCAATTGCGGCCATTGGTCGCTATCCATTTTTTCATATTCTTTTAACTCCTTAATAAAAGCATCAGCCCTCATCACATCCGGAAAATCATGTGTATCTGCACAAGGGCAATTTTCCGAAAGTATCGGCCTCACCCGGGATATAGTGGTTTCGTTCGTAAACTTTACCGGACGGCCATTTTTATAAGCGCTGTAAATTTCTTTCCATCCAAGGTTCTTTTCATCCCAATGCGGGTCACAGGCTTCGCCGTAAATTCTAACCGATTTGCCATGGTCCAGCGCATTGTTCCATATAAAACCCTCCTTGTTGTAAACCAGGGCGTCATTCTGTACATGGGGATAGGACCGGAACCAGGCCCTCACATTCTTCTCAACATAATCCGAAGTCATAGCTGCATCTGTCCACTGGTGGCCTTCCGCCGAAGATTTTCCGGAAGCATAGTAGTTATCCAACAGTAAAAAATCCTTAGCTAATTGATGTTGGTTAGGCGTAACGCTATCACCATAAATACAAAGCGAACTGCGCCCATCCCCTTCTTTAACATCGCCCATTACCTGGTCGTAGGTCCGGTTCTCCTTTATTATATATACCACATGTTTAATGACCGATGGCTCTCCAATTCTTTCCGGTACAGGTTTGGCAGCAACCCCCACGCGTGGCAACAATTGCGATAAGCGGGTACGAAATAACAGGTTCGCATTTTCAACCCTTCTTGTCAAAGCCGGTAATTCTTCATCCTGCGGCACAGCGATAATGGAAACAGTAGCCCCCATATGGTGCGCGTTATAAGCATTTTTTATTTCCATCCGTGCTCCTTCACCTTCAAGGTTCGAAACGTAAATGTTATTATCATCCAACGCTAAGCCGGCAGGATAGGCCTCCGTTGATATATATCCGAATAGGCTATCTCTGCCCTTTCCTATAACCGAACTTTTAGCTCCAAGCCTTACAACCGCCAATGCATTGTCCATTCCGTTAGCTACATACAAACGTGTACCTGATTTACTAACCGCCAGTGCGTTGGGCGAACTGCCTATGTAAGGATTAAAAGCAACACTTAAACGAACCTTTATAGTATCCGTAACCGAATCGCGACCAGTGTAAATAGCGTTTACATTATCGCTGTTACCGTTGGCTACATAAACAAAATTCTGGTCGGGGCTGCAGATAACGGCATTGGGGTGTAAGCCCACTTTAATTTCTTTTATAACCGCGCCGGTCTGCAAGTCAAACACCGAAACGGTACCGGTACTGGTTCCACCGGTGCGGTGGTCAATATAAACGTTGGCGTATGGAATTCCTGCAGTTTCCAAACTTGTATCTGTTGGTACCGGCCCCGCCCAGTTACTTACATAAGCTTTTCCTTTAGCAATTACAACACCAAAAGGAGCCATACCTGTTTGTGCTGTCCATATAGTTTTTTTGTCGCTCCACCTTACTTTACTCAACTGGCTGTTTCCATTCAGCACCACATATAAATAGTGCTCCTCTCCTTCTTTAACCACGGCAATATCATTAGGCAGCGAAAGCGGTGCTGGTGCTACTGCTGCAAAATCTATGCGCTCTTTTATCACGGCCTTTTTACCATCCCAAACAGCATCCATTACCATGCAATGCTTTTCATCGCTGTTAGCAGTGCTCCAAAAAACATGAACTTCTCCCTTTATAGTAACCGCTTTAATACCAGAATAAGTGCTCATTAGCCGCTTATTCTCCTTCTCACTTCCATAATCCAGGTGATATAAAACCTGTTTGGTTTTAACATCAATAAATGCAACGCCATATCGGTCTTCAACGGCTAAAACATTTCCATCGGGCAACAAAGTACAATCAAGACTATGGTTCTCATATTTAGAATCACCGAAACGGACAACAGCACCTGCCGGGTCAATAAACCGGTTATAAGGCATCATAATAGGCCCGGCTTTTATTAGCAGGGAACTGTCATCGTAGCTGCTGTGGTATGGTCTGGAGGGACTACTACTGGCTGATACGCCCTGAATTTTATGCGAGGACTTACAGGCCGGGAAGGAATACAATGAAACAATGGCAATTAAGAGGAAAGAGATTTTTTTCATGCGCTGCGAAAATAGCAAAATGCCCAAGGGCAATTCGTTGCCACAGAAAACGCGGATGATAATAATCGTAAACAAAAAGCACTCGGGATTGATCATAATTCCTATCATAAAAACCTGACTGCCGTCAGGCAGGTCATAATTAATCAGCCTGTCCGTGCCGTTAAGGCGGGCGTTCAATTGCATTAAAAACTACTGATAATCAACAATTTACCGCAGACTTAAAATATTTATCGCCGCTAATCGTTTTTTACTGAACAGTGTTTAGTATATTTGCATTGAAAACCGAAAGTCATGGGAATTGTAGAAAGAAAAGAACGGGACAAGCAGGAAATGCGCGACAAAATTGTTGAGGCTGCCACCCGTATGTTTCTTGAAGACGGATACGAGAAAACCTCCATCCGCAACATTGCCGAAAAGATAGAATATAGCCCCGCTACTATTTACCTGTACTTTAAAGATAAGGACGAGTTGTTTTACGCCATCCACGGCATTGGCTTCGAAATGTTGTTGAAGGAAATGGAAACTGTAGCCGGTATCAAGAATCCGATCAAACGCTTACGCGAGATCGGGGTTATCTATATCAATTTTGCCTTAAAGAATCCCGAGTACTACGACCTGATGTTCATCATCCGGGCACCGATGAATTCGCTAAAAGAAAAGATGGGCGATGACCAATGCTGGAAATACGGCGAAACAACTTTTACGCTGTTGTTTCAAACCGTTACCGAATGTATTGAGCAAAAACTGATAAGAACAAAGGATCCGCTTGTTGCTTCAATGTACACCTGGGCTTCGGTTCATGGATTGGTGTCGCTGCAAATACGCGACCGGTACCAGGTAATGGAACTGCCCGAAGATGAAATAAAAAAATTGTTGATACGCTCCTTAGACGAATTGATTGATTTGATGAAGACCTGATATTTTTTTGCCCTTTAACTAAACACTGTTCATTAACTTAATACTACTTAGTATGAGACCACTGAAAATCATATTGCTACTGCTAATCAGTCTTAGCGCCTCAGCCCAAAGCGATGTGCTGAATAACTACATTAAAGAAGGCATCGCCAACAACGAAGCTATTCACCAGCAAAACTTTCAGCTTAAAAAAAGCATTTATGCTTTAAAAGAAGCAACCGGCTTGTTCTTCCCAAGCATTGGGCTTGAAGCAAGTTATGTTGATTCGCGTGGTGGAAGAACCATTGATTTCCCAATCGGTGATATTATGAACCCGGTGTACAAGAACCTGAATGCTATTAATGAGCAGATGGTTCCAAACTCGCCCAAGTATCCTATGCTCAATAATGTTTCTGAGCAACTAAATCCAACCAACTTCTATGACGCATATTTTAAAGCAACACTGCCCATTGTAAATGCCGAGATATGGTATAACCACAGCATTAAAAAAGACCAGATAAAACTTCAGCAGGACGAAGTAGACATCTATAAAAGAGAACTGGTAAAGGATATTAAGACTGCCTACTTCAATTATCTGAAAGCTACTGAAGCAATAACTATTTACCAAAACGCGATGCAGATAGTAAAGGAAAGCGAACGCGTAAATCAAAAACTGGTTGATAACGGAAAAGAAGTAGTGTATGTTTTATCACGTTCAAAAAGTGAAGTGAGTAAAATTGATGCGCAAATTACCGAAGCCCAAAACACCAACAAGAATGCAGCAGCGTATTTCAATTTTCTGCTGAACAAACCGCTGGACGCTGAAATAACAATTGATGAATCTCTTTTAAGCAATGCTCTTCCTTTACCGGGCGATGTTTTAACTGCCTCTGACAAAAGAGAAGAACTTAACAAATTATTGATTGCCGGAAAAATAAATCAATCGGTACTTAGCCTCAACAAGTCAGCGTGGATACCAAAAATTGGTGCACAACTTGACCTTGGTTCACAGGCTTCCGACTTTGCTTTCAACTCAAAATCCCAATACTACCTGCTCGGTCTTTCATTTGATTGGAGTTTATTCTCGGGGCTTCGTGACGTGTACAAAGTAAAACAGGCAAAGCTCGAAATCGACGCTTTAAATTCCCAAACTAAATACGTTCAGGGACAATTAAATCTAGCCGCACCATCCAGCG
>JAQBNQ010000620.1 GCA_028288545.1 Bacteroidota bacterium | reverse complement strand
CAGCAGGATCTAATGGCACTAACGGAACTAACGGTGCAACAGGAGCGACAGGTAACACGGGAGCTATCGGCACGGCAGGAACTAACGGCACAAATGGAACTAACGGAACTAACGGAGTTACCGGTGCAACTGGCGCAGCAGGATCTAATGGCACTAACGGTACAAACGGTGCTACCGGCGCAACAGGATCTCAAGGTATTCAAGGCGTAACAGGTGCAACTGGCGCAGCAGGTTCTAACGGAACTAATGGAGTTACAGGAGCGACAGGTAACACGGGAGCTACCGGTGCTGCAGGAACAACCGGTGCGGCAGGAACTAATGGCACAAACGGAACCAATGGTACAAATGGTGCAAACGGTGTGACAGGAGCGACAGGTGCTGCAGGAACTAACGGCACAAACGGAACGAACGGAGCTACTGGAGCAGCAGGAACAAACGGTACAAATGGTGCGACAGGAGCAACCGGGGTGGCAGGAACTAATGGTACAAACGGAGCTACTGGAGCAACGGGAACTACCGGAGCAACAGGAGCTAACGGTACAAATGGTACAAACGGTGCCACAGGAGTTACCGGCGCTGCAGGAACTAATGGCACAAACGGAACAAACGGTGCTACTGGAGCAACAGGTGCTACAGGTACAGCTGGAACCAACGGAACAAATGGGACAACTGGTGCTACAGGTGTTGCCGGTGCTAACGGAGTAACCGGGCCAACCGGAGCAACAGGAACCGCAGGAATTAACGGAACTACAGGAGCTACAGGTGCAACTGGCGCGGACGGAATTAATGGTGCTACTGGTGCAACTGGTATTGCAGGTTCAAATGGCATTACAGGAGCAACGGGTGCAACCGGACCAACTGGTGCTACAGGATCAACAGGTGCCGGTGGTGGTGTAACTGGCGCTACAGGAGCAACGGGTGTAACCGGATCCAACGGTTCTCAAGGCATTCAGGGTATTCAAGGTATTCAGGGCATCCAGGGTATCCAGGGTATTCAGGGCCTAAAAGGTGTTACGGGTTCAACCGGTGCTACCGGTGTTACTGGTGCAACCGGCGCTGCAGGTACCAACGGAACAAATGGAACTAACGGTACCAATGGATCACAAGGTATTCAGGGTATTCAAGGTATCCAGGGAGTTCAGGGCTTACAGGGCGCTACCGGTTCAACGGGCACCACAGGAGCTACCGGTGCAACCGGCGCAACCAATGGCTGGTTACTTACCGGAAACGCTATTGCAGGAGGGAATTACTTAGGTACAACCAACAACTTCAGCGTTCACATTAAAACTAATGGTGTAGAAAGAATGGTGATTGACAGTTTAGGTAACGTAGGTATTGGAACTTCTAACATGATCCGTACCTTCATAATCATGAACAATAAACCTGGTGCAGGATTGGGGATGTTCCAAAACTCATCCAGTTCAGGTTACGCATCATGGGACTTTGCTGATTATAACGGTAACATCCAGGCTAACATAGGTTATGCCAATACAAGTTGCGGAGCTTACGCTGGCAATATGTATCTGGCTACCAACTCTTCTACGGTTAACATGACCTTTGGAACCAATAATACCGAAAGAATGAGAATTGCATCTACCGGAGAGATTGGTATTGGAACCGCTTCCCCTCAGTCAACTTTAGACATAAACGGATCGATATCATTTAATACAAAAACGGCCTCAAGCGGCCAAACTTTGGGGGCAAGTGATTACGTGTTTATTTATACAGGAAGTAGTACTGCTACCTGCACTCTTCCTGCAGCCAGTTCATGTACCGGTAGAGCTTACATTATTGTAAACCATGGCACAGCAACAATAACTACCAGCGCGACAATAACCATAAGCAGCGCTGCTCCGGTAACATACGGAGTAACAGCCGGCAACGCACTTCATATTATATCTGATGGTACCAACTGGCAAAAAATCAATTAATAAATATTCATAGGTATAAAACATAAAATTAAATTAACTACTCTGAAATACTCTTTAGCAATTATACTTACGGCATTTATATTTTTCTACAGTAACGGACAAAGTCTTGCCCCTACCGTGATATCTTCAGGCGGTGCTTTTTCAAGCAACGCAAACGGAAGCCTATCGTACACTGTTGGAGAAATGACAATGGTTGAAACATTTAGCGCGGGTAATGTAATTCTTACCCAGGGCTTTCAGCAGCCAGTGGATAATGTTACCGGCATTATGGAGTTAACGCATGATGAATTTGGCACTCTTGTGGCCTATCCGAATCCGGCGGTAGATTACTTGTGGTATGGAATTCAGTTTCCCACCACAGGCAAAGTTTCAATACAATTAACCAATGCCTTGGGTCAAACAGTAAGAAGTATTGACGAAAAAGAATATAAAACAGGTAAGGTCGTTGAACCGATTTCGGTATCGGAATTTGCGGCCGGGTTATATTTTCTTACTGCAACTTTTGTTGGCTCAAACGACCATCAAACGCATGTTAGCACCAAAAAATTCGAAATTATCAGATAAGGCCAGTTGAGGAGTACAACCTCCTCACCTGCCAATTCCTAAATAATCTCAACAGCATTTTTTCCGCTCTTGGAGGGGCTCTGGTAATTTTTTTATTTTCGCGCCATGCAATTCTGGATACGCAAACTAACCGGTAACCATTATGTGCTGCCGCTAATTGTTTTCTTGATCTGCATCTGGCGGATATTTACGCCTCAACTTACCAGTCACGACGGCCTGGGTTGGGACGGACACCGTTATTATCTTCTTACCCTTGATGGCTTACAGAGCGACCAGCTGGATGCCTATATGGTATTGCGCATTTTTCCTTGTATGCTCATCCATATTATTCTCCAATCCCTGGGGGTGGTTTTTGCTCCCGCTAGTGTAATTCTGGCATTTAAGCTAATGAATACCGTTTTGATAGCCTTAAGTGCATGGCTGGTAAAGAAAATATTTGAGCAATATAATTTGAGCCCTGTTTCGCAACTGGCAGGTTTTGTGTTGGTTTTTATGAACTATGGGGTATTGAATTTCACCTTCTACTACCCTATTATGACCGACACCCCGGCATTTTTTCTAAGCGTTGCACTTTTCTACTTTTTTTGCAGAGGCGAACTGATCAACATAATGTTGGTGGGCTTTATTGGCGCATTTACCTGGCCAGTACTTTTGCCAATGGCAATTGCACTGATTTTATTCCCGGCTAAAAAGATAGAATTTGTGCCCTTACCCAATATATGGACCGGCGTGATTTGCTCGCTTAGCGCTGCCTATGCACTTTTTACAGGTTGGTATCTTATTTTTTACAAAGGCGAAACATCCTCCTTTGAATATGCCCTCCCTATAAGCAGAGGAATGTTGCCGGTAACTTTTATTACCGTCGGCATTATGTTTTTTTTCCTGCCTTTTGTTTTGCGCAACCAAAAATTCTTCAGTTTACAATATTACAGGTCGCAATTAAACCCGAAAAGTATTTTTTTGGTGTTGGTGTTGATTGCAGCCTTTTTAGGTTTGCGCTACTCTATAAAAACTGGCTCGTCCGAATTCCTTACCCCTTATCACCAGCTAAAGATTCATATGTTATATGGCTTTCAGCGGCCTTTTATTACCATCGTAAGTCACTTTAATTACTTTGGATGCGCTATGTTACTAGCAGTATTGTTTTGGCGAAAATTTTCAGCGTATATCTCCACCTTTGGACTGGGTATTGCGGGTTGCATCTTTTTCAACTTGTTCGTATTTTTTGTCAAACCGGAGTCGAGGGCTATTGTTCATTTTATTCCCTGGTTGTTGATACTTATGTCCCTCTTCATAGGACAGTATAAATTCAGCCCCTTGTTTTATATCTTAATATTCATTATCAATGTTGTGGCCGCCAAGTTGTGGTTGTTTTTTGAATACAGCGATTTTTTAAATCATGTGATGCCCGATGGCACTGTTGATTTTCCGGATCAATGGTTTTATATGCATCTTGGCATTTGGATGAAAGAAAGCGTTTGGCTTTGGATTGGCATTGCATTTTTCATTTCCATGCTATTGTTTATTTTCAGCCTTTATAAAATCGAACCCGGGCAAAAGGCTTTTCTTTTTTATAAAAAATTTGAACGCGTATAAGTTATGACCGAAAAAATTTCTGCAAAACCTGAGAACCTTACAGAACCTTCATTTAAGTTAAATTATGCAACTGTAATACTTGTGCTGGTCATTTTAATTCCACTGGTTTATACTATAGCAGTTAATCTTCAAAGTGCTGCTCCGGCCCCGGTAATTACCCCGGTCACAATTACTGTACAAACTCCGGTCACGGCCGGCAATGCTATTGAAAATGCCTTGAAAGCTGTGGTAGATCGCCCGGATTTCGCCTCTTATACCAACCTGGGTATTGCATATTATGGAGCAGGAAAATATGAGGATGCCGTAAAAGCCTGGCAAAAATCTTTGGAGTATAACCCTAAAAGCGAGCTGGCATATAACAACATTGCCGCAGGTTATGGAGCCTTAAGTAACTGGGACGAGGAAATCAATGCCTGTAAAAAAGCGCTTGAGATCAATCCCAATTTCGACCTTGCAAAAAGAAATCTTGCGTGGGCAACTGGCAAAAAGGCCGGCAAATAATTCTAAAGATGCGAGTGTGAAAATAATTTTGAAAAGCTGTCCATACTTCTCTAAAGTGTCCGTATTCAACTGTACAATGGCATATACATTTGTAACGTCTATAGTGTTTAACCAAAACTTTTACCAGCAGGTTTAAAAAATTAAAATACCGCATGAGCGATAAATTGAAACTGATACTCTTTTCTATTTTACTGGTAGGTGTACTTTTACTAACGTACTCAAACCATTGGCACAACGAATTTCATTTTGACGACTCCCACACGGTTCAGAATAACGTATACATACAGCACATTTCAAATATCCCGCTGTTTTTTAAGGACAACAAGACCTTTAGCACTTTACCCTCACACTGCTCTTATCGTCCTTTAGTATCTACTTCTTTGGCAATCGACTATTATTTGGGCAATGGACTAAACCCTGTTTACTTCCATTTATCAACTTTTATTTTGTTCCTGCTACAGGGCTTATTAATGTACTTTATGTTTTTAAAGATATTGAATACCGTGTCTGCAAAAACGCCTAATTCTTTCATATCATTTTTTGCTGTAGCGTTTTATATGGTACATCCGGCATTGGCTGAAACCATCAACTATGTTATTTCGCGCTCCGATACCTTGTCAACCTTTTTTGTGGTGCTTGGCTTTGTGGTTTACCAGTATTCGGCATTCGCCCGCAAATATTTTCTGTACCTTATTCCAATCATCATCGGCTCAATGGCCAAACCAACGGCTTTTATGTTTGCCCCAATGCTCTTGGTTTACGACATCCTGTTCAATCAAAAAATAAGTCTGCTTGACTTTGCAAAAATTGACTGGAAAAAATTGCTGCTTGTAGTTCCTTCTTTTATTATAGTCGTAGCTCTTTATCTCTTTTTCAAACACAAGGAAGAAGGTCTTTTCGATCCGGGTGGGTACTCTCTCTTCCGCTATGTTATTACACAGCCATTTGTTTATGTTCATTACATCTCTCAGTTCTTCCTGCCAACCAAATTGAGCGCCGATACAGATTGGAGTACCTTTGAATCACTTGGCGACCCCAAGGCCATTATCGGGTTTGTGTTTTTAGGCAGCATGACATTTGGCATATTCTATCTTTCCAAATTTCAAAGATGGAGACCGGTAGCATTTGGATTTGCATGGTTTCTGTTAGCATTGGTTCCAACCACCCTGGTTCCCCTGGCAGAGGTAATGAATGATCACCGCGTATTTTATCCCTTTGTGGGCTTTACATTAAGTGTGGTTTGGGCTGCTTATTTACTGCTCGAAAAATTACTACAAAAAGTGCCTTCTGCCGCGCTAACAGCGGTTTTGGGCGTCACCCTATGCGTATACGCTTACGGAGTACATGAGCGGAATAAAGTTTGGAAAAACGAAGATTCGCTGTGGACTGACGTAACCACAAAAAGCCCTAAAAACGGCCGCGGACTTATGAATTACGGACTCGTATTTATGGGACGAAATTCGTTAGATACTGCCAATTACTATTTTACAAAGGCGCTGGAATATTGTCCAAATTATTCACTGCTGCATGTAAATATGGCTATCCTTAAAAACACTTTAGGCGATACCTTGGCCGCAGAGAAATTCTTTGAAAAGGGAATTTCATACGGCGGAGATGATGCAGGAAACTATTATTTCTATGCGCGTTTTCTTAAAAGCAGGGGAAGAACTTCTGACGCTATTGCCAATTTATATAGTTGCATAAGACTTGTGGACGCGAGAATGGATGCGAGATATATGCTGATGCCAATGCTGTATGAACAAAAGCGAATGGAGGAACTAAAAATTATTGCAGCGCGAACACTTCAACTTGCTCCAAATGATGCCACTGCCACAATGTATTTAAACATGGCCAACACCGGTAAATCGCAATTGCAACTTGCGGAAGAAGCCAGTGCGAATTATAAAACGGCTGATGAGTTCTTAAACCTAAGCTTACTGTATTACAACGCTTCAGATTTCCAGGGCTGTATAAACGCGGCTCAAAAAGCTTTAGCCATTAAACCTGATTATGCCGAGGCATGGAACAACATTTGTTCCTCGTATAACGCCATGAACAATTTTGAAGAAGGTATAAAAGCATGTGAACAGGCGCTGAAGATTAAGCCCGGTTATTCACTGGCACAGGGAAATCTGAATTTTGCTAAACGCAGCCTTAAAAAATAGCAGTACGGATTTTCGTGCTTAATTTACGTTTTATAAACCAGGCTATTGAACAATTCAAAAAAGGTTGCGGTCGTTATTTTGGGTTGGAACGGGAAAAAATTCCTCGAACAGTTTCTGCCCTCAGTAATTGAATATACCTCCACTGAGTTATGTGATATCATTGTGGCTGATAACCTTTCCAGCGATGATTCGATCGAATTCGTAAAGCAAAA
>JAQBNQ010000542.1 GCA_028288545.1 Bacteroidota bacterium | reverse complement strand
GCAGCGTATTCCCGAAACAAATCAGGAATGGTTTGATCTGTTTGACTTTGACAATTTTAAATGGTTAGCCGGTAATCCAACTTTTCAGGAAAGTTTAGTAAGAGGAACGTATGTTCAACTATCTAGTCTTTTTTTTGGTAGCCTTTTTTATTCTTTGGAGGCATCTGGTTTAGGCTATTTGTCAGTAAACCCGGAAGAACGGCCAGTACTTGATAATGCAACTGCTATAGGCATGTTACCTGAATCATTTGTCCAAGTTTTAAATGCGAGTATCCGGATATTGGGGGATAAATACAAGTTTAATCCAACTGATTATGACATCGAAAGTATAGACACGAACGATTATACATCATCTTCAAATCCCTCCGCCCTTAAAAAATATATTAGACGGGTTGCCGAAGAATCAAATGGTACTATTTCGGAAAGAGTTTTGGGTGATGCAGTGTTTAGCGCCTTAACATCTCTAGGAGTTTTAAATAATCTGGGAGTTGTTATTCCTGAATTATACATTAAAGTTGCGGCTCCGGGAGACCCGGTTTGGATAAGTCCAAGAGGAAGAAGGCCGCATCTACATAGAGCTGCTGGTGTCTCCACCATATATTCGGATACAACTTTATTACCTCAGCAACCTTCAACTACTTGTGACACTTATTGGCGCGGTAATTATCTTTCATTTCATGCCGCCATTGAAAAAAGAAAGCCGATAAGATTGCATTGCGAAGAACTAACAGGACAAACTGATGATCAATTTGAACGCCAACGTCATTTTAGAAACATCTTTCTTAAAAATGATGGACAGCCTCTTGCAAAAACAATCGATTTACTGAGTGTGACCACCACGCTTGAGGTTGGTGTTGATATTGGCTCCTTACAAGCAGTAATGCTCGCGAATATGCCCCCTCAAAGATTTAATTATCAGCAGAGGGTTGGACGAGCTGGCAGAAGAGGCCAGGCCTATTCCTCAATTCTTACATTTTGCAGAGGCCGGAGCCACGACGAATTCTATTTCAATAATCCTCATAAAATCACCGGAGACCCACCGCCACCACCGTTTTTAGCTAATGACCAACTCAGAATCGTTAAGAGAATCCTAGCTAAGAGCGTGCTACAACAAGCCTTTGAGAGTCTGGGGCTAGACAGGGCCGATAAAGGAGCAAATGTTCATGGTGAATTTGGGGAAACCTATCGCTGGTCAGAGTATCAATTTGATATTGCGAGATGGCTAGAAAGAAATGGGCGCAAAGCGGAAGAAGCGATTACAGCGTTGAATCTTCCTTCTGGTGTTGACCGTGCTGCAATAAAAAATTGGATAATACAAGTTGATGAAGCAGATAGCCTGTATTCAAAAATGAATGCAATTATAAATAACAATGAAATTAATGCTGAGGACATTTCACAAAAACTAGCCGAAGGCGGGCTATTACCAATGTTTGGTATGCCCACCTCCAACCGTAATTTGTATCATGAAATTGTATATAATGGCCGGGAGCATGCTGTTAAATCCATAGATAGAAATACCGATCTTGCGATTTATGAGTTTGCACCGGGATCGCAAAAAACAAAAGACAAGGCTATCCATACGTCCATTGGATTTACAAATAATTTTATCGTTAGGAAAAGAGGTAGGGGACAGAAGGTTATTGTAGATGGCTCTCCCTTCTACAACGAGCGCTGGATGGTTAGATGCAAATCATGCGGATACGTGGATGCTTCCAATTTAACTAAACCAGAGATTAGTGCTTGCCCGGAATGCGCAAAATTGCTAAACAGCCCGGAAAACATTTTTCAAATTAAAT
The DNA here is from genome assembly GCA_028288545.1 of Bacteroidota bacterium. Classification (GTDB taxonomy): domain Bacteria; phylum Bacteroidota; class Bacteroidia; order Chitinophagales; family LD1; genus Bog-950. The sequence continues at coordinate 3,939 of JAQBNQ010000542.1, read as the reverse complement.
CACCGGTAGCCTACCGTACCAATCTTTCGGCTGGTACGGATTCAAAGGAGAATGTAGAACTCATTTTATCAAGACCACCGGTACTTACTACCTCATCAAGTGATTCAGGAGAATTAAGTAATACTGGCGGTAATTACAAGGCCACGTTAAGGGACAAGGATGTAAGCTGGAAAGTTAATACCAATAACGACCGGTTTTTTGAAGGCGCGTTGGTTGGGACCGGAAATGTCTTTCCATTTAACCGGAGTCAATGGTTTAATTTTTTAGGCCAATGGGTACAACGGGGGATAGAAAATTATAATGAATCTGGATACGTGTTTCATATTCAAAACCCACCGGAGCAGTATGAGCCGATTGCACTTGCTTCTCATAAAAACACAGAAATATTAAGAATACGGCCTTTGAATATTTCGCCTGCCATAAACTTGAATATGTTCGACCAATTAGGGTCATTAAGTTATGCAGGCGTTAGATCGGGCTTTTACTCAGCCGCATTCCTTTTGCAAAGGGTTCTGGCAGATAAACTTGATATTGACCCTACAGAAATTGAAATAGCAGACATCAGAAAGATTAGGACGCAGAACGGCGTTGAAACAGCGGAGATTATCTTAACAGATGGTTTGCCCAATGGGTCGGGTTTTGTAAGGCACTTGTTCAATAACATGGATAGTATTATTAGAGAATGTATTACCCAACAAGTTGATGACAGTTACTTAGCCAATATTCATTCAGATTCCCACCGGGATACCTGCAAGGACGCCTGTTACGACTGTTTGAAAGCCTTTAGAAATATGAACTACCATGGTTTATTGGATTGGCGGTTAGGTATCGCCTTGCTTCGAACATTGGTAAATCCAAATTATGTCGCTGGCATCGATGGTCAGTTTAATAGTTTTATAGAATTACAAGGATGGGCGCAAGACGCAGGTAAATTAAGAGATAGCTTTGCTGAAAGCTTTGATTTTGACGTTTTGCCCGGTTTTGACTTGCCTGCCGTTCTGGTTTCGAAATCGAAAAACTTCTATGTAATTATTACGCATCCATTTTGGAATTGCAGAATTAATTCGGCCAATGGCCATCTAAGTATTCCAACCGGCACATGGCTGGCTCAAAAGATCGAAGAGGTGTCTGCTGAGGCACAGAGGAATGGTGGTGAAATACGATTCATTGACACCTTCAACCTTCAAAGAAGGCCCGGATGGTGTTATCAAAAATTGTTTGAATAATTAATACATGGTGGCAATTTTTATATGCGAAGAACACAGAATAGTATAAAAACAGACGTGGATAAAAAAATTCCGATTTTATCTTTTTTTTCGGGTGGCGGCTTTCTTGATATGGGCTTTGAAATGGCCGATTTTGAGATTGTCTGGACTAATGAAAACGATAAGGATTTTGTGGAATTGCACAAGGCTGGCATAACTTCATGGAGAAAAAAGCGCGGGAACAAAAAGGTAGCCGAGATATTTAATACAAATTCAATTGAAGAAATCACGCCAAGCGACATTGTTTCTGAAGCATTTAACGGAATCCGTCCGGAAAAATTTGGCATTATCGGAGGGCCGCCATGTCAGGACTTCAGTACATCTGGGAATAATATGGGATTCGATGGAGAAAGAGGGCACCTTACCAAGGTGTTTTTTGAGTATATAACAGAAATATCTCCTTCATTTTTTGTTTTTGAAAACGTAAGAAATCTATATAATAATAATGAACACAAAAAAAAGTTAGAGCAGATTTTATCAAAAGTACGAAAGTCTTATTTTGTTGATGGTAAAATTCTTAATTCCATTAATTATGGAGTGCCACAGGATAGGAATCGGTTATTCATTATTGGAATAAAGAAAACTGAGGCTGCTAAAAATAGCTTAATGGAACAGGAATTTAATTTTCCTTGGCCAACAGTTGCTCCACGATATAAAAATGCGTTGACCAAATATGAATGGCCCGATGTATCAAAGTTTCAAAATGGAGTACAACAACCTTCTGGTTTGCCTCTGGAACTCTGCGTGAACAGTTGCATCCTCAAGGAAGCAGAGGAAGAAAACCATCCGAATGGTAAAGAATATTTTGGCTCTTATTCATCAAAGTTTTGGAAGGTAAATGAAGGCAATACGCATAGTAGGTCATTTAAACGTTTGCATCGGTACAGATATAGTCCCACTGCTTGCTATGGAAATAATGAAGTTCACTTGCATCCATTTTTGCCAAGAAGAATATCTGTAAGAGAAGCTTTAAGAATTCAAACCGTGGCCGATAGTTATGTTTTACCAGCCGAAATTGGCTTGACCTCAAAATTTAAGATGATTGGTAATGGCGTCCCGGTTAAACTTGCTTTTGCAGTTGCGAAATCAGTGGAGAGATTTCTGGCCAATAAAACAGATAAATAAATGGATATTTTCTCCAAAGAAAAGAGAAGTGAAGTAATGAAAAAGATTAAGGGAAAAAACACCAAACCCGAAATGATTTTGCGCTCACATCTTTTTAAGCAAGGCTACAGATTTCGACTTCATCAAAAGAATCTACCAGGTAAACCAGATATCGTTTTAAAGAAATTCAAAACTGCAATTTTTGTGCATGGTTGCTTTTGGCATTTTCACGCGGATTGTCGCGAAGGTCGGATTCCATCTACCAACTCAAAATTTTGGAAAGAAAAACTAGAACGTAATATTTCAAAAGATAAAAGGGATATTAAATCTCTGCAGGAAGCGGGATGGCAGGTTTTAGTAGTATGGGAATGTGAGATTGAAAAACAAATAGATAATATACTAGTTAAGATTAAAAAATCTTTAAAGGTTACAAATCCCCAATAATTCGCTTCCCTTCGGGCGGGCTATCCGTTTCAATCTTTTTGTCTCTAAACATACAACAAGGCAACAAAAAGGATTTCCACTACTATCCCTAAGCCATAATACAGCCCCGCATGGCCATGTGGCGAAGGTCAATTCATTCATTACACTCACTCAATACGTTCCATTCCGTTGCACTGCATTCCACTCCTTTCCTTCGCTTCATTCATTTCACTAACCTCCGCCACCGCACACAAGAGAAACTCATTTCGTCATGAAAAGATGCATCGCATAGTTTCTTCGCTGTTCCGTTGATGGCTTGCTACGCACCATGCCAGGCAGCATCAACCAGAACAGCTACAAAATAGCCTCCCAAGATCTTTTCACTCCTACATTCCCTTCCCTTGTCTTTGCAACCGCACGGCAATGCCTTGGTAGGTTTACCATTCACTAGATTGATTTGCTGTAGATTTAAATAAAGGAAGAGATTCTACCGGTAATGCTTTTACCGAACGTATATTTCTCTTTTCGAGTTTTCGATTAGTAATCCATTCTTCAACTTCGTTTTCATACCAGCCAATTGAATTTGGTCCTAATGCAACTGCTTCAGGAAATTCTTGTTTTGCCATTCGTGCATATATAGAGCTGCGAGATAAACTTGTTTTCTGCATTACCATTGGTAGTCTAATAATCCTAGTCATAACCCTCCATAAATTGTTTGCAATGAGGTATCGCACATGGTATAAAAACATGGAAGGTATCGAGTAGAAAAATGTTATCGGATAAGAGTGAGCAATAAGGGGTATGAATGGGGGTAGGCTGGTAAAAGGGTCAGTAAAGTTTTCTTAGAGTTCAATTGGATAGGAAAACTTTTAGCGTCCGGCCCGGGGCACCAGCAACTTATTCAACCACATCCTCTAAAATCCATAAACATTAATCAATCCGTCACTTTCAAGGGTACGGACTTCCCCAAGCATCCAGCCTTATGTTATAAAATTTATGACCTTTTTGGGGTATGTTTTGGGGTATGTTTTAATTGGAGGAAAGTCAATGTCTCTCTCAGATTTGAAAATTAGGAAAGCAAAAGTTGGGGTATGTTCATACAAGTTATTTGATGGTGGTGGTTTATATCTTAATATTATGCCAACCG
>JAQBNQ010000539.1 GCA_028288545.1 Bacteroidota bacterium | reverse complement strand
ACTCAAACATAGCACGGATGCTGTAGTTACTTTTCTCCAAATTATCCCCTTTTTGATATAAATATTTTTTGAAGGAGTTATTGAACATATGTGTTCTTACCACACCATTATCAGTGCCCATCCATAGTAAACCCTCCTCATCAGGTAAAAGGCAGTGAACGTTTGGTTGAGTCCACGCCAACACCTCTTCACCGGCAAATTTTAATTTACCACTTACAGGGTTATATACTTTTATTGCGTTTGCCTCAGCTACCGGGCCTGGAGCCAACCAACAGTTGTCGTTTGCATCGGTTTCTATGTCTACAATGGATTCCTTGTTATCCACTACAACATATTTACCAGTTGCAGCATTTGCGGGCAAATTATTATAACAGATTAATTCGTTTGTGTTTAATTGCAGAAATATGAAACGTTTGCTTTTTGTTTCGCAAAGATTGGCCAGTAAATAAACTCTGGCCCCAGGCTGCATTAATTCTTTATGATTGAAGGCGGAAGTGATTAGCCCGTCCGCACACTTTTTCAAAATTCTTGCCTGCGCCACGCCAACAAAATAGCTTTCAGATTTTTCAGATAAAATTTTATCCAGCAAGGGCCGGTTATCGCAGGGCCTCATTTGAATTTCGGGAGAAAGACTATCCCTGCCCAACACCATTCTAAGTGTTGACGAAACCCCGCAAAGCCACCATAATGCGCCATCGCTTGCAGTACCAACCTGCGAAGGCATTATGTCGGAATTTCGTCCGTAACAACCGGAGGTATTGATGTACGGTTCCAGTTTGCCACTTTTTGTATCAAAGCGATGCAAGGCCATGGGAGTTTGAATCCATAGAATTCCATTGGTGTCTTCGGCAACGCCATTAATATGGTTATCGGACAAGTGACCATTTACTCCTTCAATCTCGTTAATGTTTATGGTTTTATGCCCATCGTAGCGGAACAGTCCATCGTGTACTCCAATCCATAAGTAACCCGTTTTGTCTTTAAGTAGGCACAACACGCGGTTGCCGGTATAGCCGCCGGCTAATTCAATACGCACAGCCGGCAAATGCAATTCCTGCGCGTAAAGTTGACAACCTGAAAATGCTGCCAGAAAAAACAGAAGGCACCTACTTGTTAGCATATGCGGGCTGAAATTATTTTTTTAGATGGTAGCAGTAAACATATAATTTCTGTCAATCATTCAGCGCTTGCTGTTCCCCCATGTTTATGGGGGCAAAACAAACTTGCCTGCAAAATACTTTTGTCGCAAATATTTAAAGTATGAAAAATTTATTCAAAATCGTAGTAATGCCCTTGGCGATTGTTTTGCCATCGCTCATTTTTTCTCAATCGGCAGAGCGACAGGTAATCGCTGCTACCGGTGGTTTCGCGAATTCAACGGCAGTTAGTGCTTCTTTTACTGTGGGTGAAATGCTCGTTACAACTGCACCTTCAGCTTCCATCATTCTTACGCAGGGTTTTCAGCAGCCCAATGATATTGCGGTGAGCATTTACGACGTTAAAGAGGATATAAACCTGCTGGCTTACCCTAACCCCGCGCATAGTAAAGTATATGTTCAGTTACAGGGAAAGAATACCGGGAAAGCTGAAGCTGCGGTTTATGATATGATGGGCAACAAAATAAATATCCCCGCGCAATCTTCTACAGGGCGTTTGGAATTTGATTTCTCATCGCTGGCTGCGGCAGGTTATTTTATTTCTATAAAGAGTGGCGACGGCTCCTTTCAAAAAACAATCAAGGTTCAAAAGATCAATTAAGCATTTCAAAACTCAAATAAAACCATTATGAAAAAATTTATTTACCAATCAGTCTTTGCAATAACCTTTATAGTTATTGCTTTAAACCTGGGGGCGCAATCGCCTCAAAAATTCAATTACCAGGCAGTAATACGCAACAGTTCAGGAACCATTATATCCAGCCAAAGTGTAAGTTTAAGATTTAGCGTTCGCGATGCCAGCACTACCGGCACGGTGCTGTACCAGGAAACACAAAGTGCAAATACAAACCAATTTGGTTTAGTAACCGCAGAGGTAGGTGGTGGAACAGCAGTTTCCGGTACTTTAAGTGGAGTTAACTGGGGTGCAGGCCAGCGTTTTTTACAAGTGGAAATAGATCCCACTGGTGGAAGTACTTACGCTGACCTTGGAGCAACGCAATTGTTAAGTGTACCATATGCATTGTATTCGGGTAATGGTATTACCGGTGCCACCGGAGCAGTTGGAGCAACAGGTGCCACCGGTCCAACCGGTGCTACAGGTATCACGGGAATGCAAGGCCCAACCGGTCCAACTGGTCCTAAAGGTGATACCGGTGTGGCAGGATTAATACCACCCGGCGGCACACAAGGAGCCACGCCTTACTGGGACGGGGTAGAATGGGTAACTAATAGCACTAATATATATAACAATGGCGGCCGGGTTGGTATAGGAACCACAACACCTCATTGCCAATTTGCAAACACAGCAAATAACACTTTAGGTAGTGACGGGTTTGGTGATAACAGCAATAGCTTTTCATGGGTTTCCGGCAATGGTGGTTACGCAGCGGCAATTTATAATGCCTTGCAAAATGCCCCGGGTAATGGGTTAGTAGTAAAAATTGCCGACAACAGCAGCGGAAGCAGAATTCTGGACCTTGGCGTAGGATCGCAAGGCGGAGGATCAAGTCCTGTTATGACTGTTAGGGGCGATGGAAAAGTAGGAATAGGCACGGGTACCCCCGCTGCTAAGCTAGATGTAGAAGGTAACGTGAAAATTACTGATGGCACGGAAGGCGCCGGCAAGATACTTACCAGTGATGCCTCCGGAAATGCAAGTTGGCAGACACCCCAAAAGGCCGATCTATTTGCGAGTTTATATGGGGCACCTAATTTTGTTATGGCCAGCGGTGTTGATACCTTGCCTGATTTTCAGGGGAATTTTTTCGGATATAATGATAATATAGGTTACTCCCATGGTATAATTACTGTGCCATATGCCGGGCTGTATCATTTCGATTTATCCGCCAACTTTCCATTCAGCTATACTAATACGCAAAGTTTTCAGATACGCACCTACGTTAACGGATATCTTTGGGATCAATATTTCTTTACAACCTTAAGTATTGATCTTAGATTGAATGCGGGCGACCAGGTTACCTTCAAAATGGTGCAGAATTCAGGAACCAACCAAACCCTCGACGCATTTAGCCGGCTTAGCTGTCATAAGGTTAACTAAAAAAGTTCAATTACCGATAATGACAAGAACTTCGCGATTCTGTGAAATCAGATCGCGAAGCTCTTATTTTTTTAAAATAGATATCTGTGCTGAATGATAAATATCGTGATGCAGTACTCCATGTATCAGGATATACCAGCTGAATTTTTTGCCGGGCACCAGTTCATCCAGTTTCGAATCTTCAAAAGTAGTAAGGGCGTCTATTAATTCCGTTTGATTCCGTTCAAACTCGTTCAGGGCATTTTGCCAGGTGGCTTCAGTGGGCTCATATTTTGTCAGCCAATCAACTTCCGAATTTATTTCAACTGAGTAAGCTTCGTTTCCCTTTAGATTTTCCAAAACAAATTTTCGCCAGCAACTCATATGCGTTACCAACTCGTAAATGTTATGCGACCCCGCCCCCGGTTTATGAAAAGCTTTATCATTTGTAATACCGGTTAGCACCGTTTTCAGGTTTCCACCGTACCACATGGGCCCTTCCCAATTATACTTCAGTAATTTGCTGATGCGCGAAATTTCTGTATTCATAAATTATTTTTTTCGTTTGGGAGGTTTAAAATCATTGAGCAGTTTAGGAAGAGGGAGGTTTAGATTACATCTTTTATTGAGCCTATCAACTGTATACCACGCCAGTTGCGGCGAGGTCAGCTCAACATGCTGGTGTATGAAAAAATAAATTGTTTCAAGTCCGTTATCCAGCCAATAAGCAATGCGCTCAACCCAATCATCCACCCGGTCAAAATCTGTAGAATGCAAGCTATTGCCTACAAAGCGGATGAAGGCTTTTGAGGTGGTCAGTTTAGTATGAAATACATCCCTGCGACCAGAGGTGTCAGTAATTACCGAAGTAACGCCAAGTTCACGCATCAGTTCAAATGTATCATGTGCAATTGTGTTATCTGCAAACCAGTCGGTGTGTCTGAGTTCCAGCGCTACATCAAAATCCTTTGGTAAACTTCTGAGGTAGGCATGGATAGATTCGTAATGCTTGGGTGCAAAGTTATCGCCCAACTGAATAAACGAAGTGCCGAGTTTATTACCAAAGGTACTGACCGTATCTAAAAATGCATCTGTTTCTTTTTCGGCATTTTTTAAGCGCCTTATGTGGGTGATAACATTTGAAAACTTTGGGCAAAACCTGAAATCATCTCCCGCCAAACCAGCCCACTTCTCAACTATGGTTTTTGAGAACAACTGGTAAAAAAGAGCATTGAGTTCAATGGAGTTAAAATGAGTAACATAATGTTTCAGAAAATCTGCCTGTTTGGTTCCCTTGGGATAAATGGTGCCTATCCAATCGGGCCGTCCCCATTTGGCGCAACCCACGTATACATGCGGTTGGGTCTTCTTCTTTTTAAGGCTTTTAAAAAGTTCGAGGTTCCCCGGGTCATCCTCCGGAAAAGTATAATCTACTTTATTAATGTCGTCAACCTTGCCAAAATCCATGATGTATTTTTATGCAAATTAATGATTTAAGAATAATTTAAGTTTGCTGCATGAAGAAGATAAATTTTTATTCGGGGCCGGCTATATTGCCCGAAGAGGTTTTAGAACAATCGCAGATGGCTATCCGCGATTTTGCAGGTACAGGTTTAAGTATTCTTGAAATATCGCATCGCAGTAAAGAGTTTATAAAAGTAATGGAAGAGGCCCGAGCATTGGTTAAGGAACTTTTGCAGCTAAAGGAAGACCGGGAAGTATTGTTTTTGCAGGGTGGGGGTTCATCGCAATTTTATATGGTGCCATTAAATTTGTTGGGTGATGGCGAAACCGCTTCTTATTTTGATACCGGGCAATGGGCACACGGTGCAATGGAAGAGGCGAAGAACTTTGGCAAAGTGCAAATAGCTTGTAGTTCACGCGATCAGAATTATGATCATATCCCAAAAAACTATTCAATTAACCCGGAGGCCAAATATCTGCATATCACTTCTAATAACACGGTGTTTGGCACCCAGTTTCATTGGTGGCCGGAGGCAAAGTGCCCGGTTGTTGCAGATATGTCGTCAGATATTTTTTCGCGACAACTTGACTTTAACCGCTTTGATTTAATTTATGCGGGAGCTCAAAAAAACATGGGGCCAGCAGGGGCAACGCTGGTGGTTGTAAACAAAAATCTTTTAGGGAAAGTTAACCGCAAAATGCCAAAGATGGCTGATTACCGAGTGCATATTGACAAAGATAGTATGCATAATACTCCATCGGTATTTGCTGTTTACGTTTGTTGGCTTACTCTTAAATGGATCAAACAACAAGGATTAAAGACAATTGAAGAAAAAAATATGCGCAAGGCGAAAAATCTGTATGATGCCATTGACGCAAGTTCGTTGTTTGAGGGCTCGGTGGCGAGAGACGACCGGTCGTTGATGAATGTATGTTTTCGGATTGATAAAAATTTATCCAACGCTGCTACCGTGGAAGAAAAATTCCTTCAGTACGCTAATGAGCAGGGTATGGTGGGTATAAAGGGATATAGAACTGTTGGAGGATTCCGGGCTTCGATTTATAATGCTATGCCGGAAAGTGGAGTACAGGCTTTAGTTGAGGTGATGAAGGAGTTTGAACGCAGTGCAGTTTAAAGAATGTTTTTTTTGTAAATTGATATGAACCTATATCTTTACGTCATTCATTAGTGGTAAATCGTATACCTGTACCTGCTACGATTCAAGTAATGCTTCACAAACTACCAGTACTGTTAAAGGTACCGGCTCAAACTCAACGGCCCAGGCTCTTAGTGCAGAAAGCAAATGTGTATCTAAGGAGAACTCTACAACTACTTGCGGTATTTGATGCTTTAACGAAGAAATGATCTAATACTTTTAACTTGCGGGGCTTCGGCCCCGTTTTTTATGCCTAAAAGTAAAGTCATACTGTCAGTCATATTATCACTGCTTTGCGGAGCTTTGTTTGTCATTTCTGCATATACAAAACTGTTTCCTATTGAGCCCCTGGAAATATCATTGGTGGATATTGGATTTAGCTGGAAACTTGCCCCTTACCTGGCCCGGACACTTATTGGCCTTGAATTTGGTTTAGGCTTTCTCTTTGTTTTTCTGTTTAAACTCAGAAAGATCACCGTGCCGGTTTCTATAGCGCTTCTATTTGCCTTTATCGTTTATTTATTGTTGCTGATGAAACAGTATGGCAACAGGGGTAGTTGCGGGTGCTTTGGAGAAACGATTCCTATGACTCCGGTTGAAGGAATCATTAAAAATATTGTTCTTATAGTATTATTGACCGTACTGTACTTTATATCACCCGGTTTTGATTTCCGTTTCAAAAAAATCATTGCGGCCTTGGGTGTTGTTGTGCTTCTTGTATTGCCATTTATACTCAATCCAACAGCTTCCCCGTTCAAGCCAAAAACGCTTGAAGCTTACGAGAAAAAAGAAATAGATCTTAATTCTTTATACAAAGGCGACGATTCAACGGGTATCCCCCCCGGGGTTGATCTGCGCAAAGGGAAACATATCATTGCATTTCTTTCTATGCGTTGTCCGCATTGCAGGATAGCAGCCAAAAAATTGGTGGTTATTGAAAAAGAGCACCCGGATATTCCCTTGTTCTTTATCCTGGCAGGGAGAAAAGATAGATTGAAGGATTTTTTTGATGATACGAAGTGCGATAGCATTCCTTATATGCATCTGAAAAATGACCAGATGTTTTTACAGTTTACCCACGGTGCATTTCCTCAAATATTTTGGGTCAATAATTCGCAAATCGAATTTGACTGCAATTATTTTGAGCTAAATGATATAGATATAGAAAAGTGGCTGCAAGTAAAAAGGCCGTGAAGCAAGTCCTAATCAATTGTATTACAAATTACAAGTTGCTGTTTTTGTACCACCCTGCGGGTAAGCTTCGCGCGATTTACAAATAGTAGCGGCTTGTGCCTTTGTAGCCTGGGGTATAACGAAGGAATCTAAAAGCCCGGCGTCAATACAGGTACATACATAATCCTTTTTGCAGGATGAAAATGATATTGCACAAAAGACTGCCACGATAGCAATTGATAATTTCATAAAAGATGAGTTTTTAGTATTGATCAGTTAATTGACTGTGCAGGTGGTTGGGCCTGAAGTGCCGGCGCTTACCTGGGCTGTTGATGCCATGTTATTGCAATCGGTAGTGGCATCGCTTTTCTGCAGTCCCTTAATAGAATAGTTGTAGGTGCCACTGGCGCCAGTTACAGCACAACTGCAGGTCCAGGTTTTTTTACAGGAAGAAATAATTGCGAGGCCGGATATAGCAATAGCTATGAAAAATATCTTTTTCATGTTCATGGGTTTGTGGAGGGCACTCAATAGTAATGAGGGAAAATTATATATGCAAGAGTTTGTTAAACTTATTATGCACAAGGATCAAGTTGTGTGCTATACAGCCTCTTTTTGCTTGATAAATTGCATATCGTACAGATGCTTATAATATCCGTTTTGGCGAAGCAATTGCTCGTGTGTTCCAAATTCTTTCAGCTCGCCTTTATCCAACACCATTATTTTATGCGCATGGCGTATTGTTGAAAGGCGGTGCGCAATTACAATAGAAGTTCTTCCTTTAACCAACTCTTCAATGGCATGTTGAATGAGTTGTTCGCTCTCTGTATCAATAGAGGAGGTAGCCTCGTCCAGAATAAGAATGCCTGGATTAAAAACCAATGCTCTTACAAAAGAAATGAGCTGGCGCTGACCCATACTTAAGGTAGCTCCACGCTCCATAACCAGGTAGTCATAACCGCCCGGTAATTTTGAAATAAAAGTATGTGCGCCTACAAGTTTCGCCGCATGAATAACCTGTTCGCGCGTAATGCTTTCGTTGCGGAGGGTAATGTTTTCATACACGCTTCCTGCAAAAAGAAAAACATCCTGTAACACCACACTTATTTTTGAGCGCAGGGCCGACAGTTCGTAATCACGCAAGTCTGTATCATCAATTTTTATGGAGCCTTTTGTAATGTCGTAGAATCTGCCAAGTATGCTAATAGTGGAAGTTTTACCAGAGCCTGTAGCGCCAACAATGGCCAGTGTTTCGCCGGCCTTTAACTCAAAATTAATATCCTTTAAAATATAGTCTTCGTTGTTGTAGGCAAACCAAACATGTTCGAAGGAAATTTTGCCTTCAAAATTCTTGGGGGCATAGGTACCGTTGTTGGGAATAAACTCATCCTTATCCAATAACTTAAAAACTCTTTCAGCCGCCACAATGCCACGCTGTATTACGTTCACCTTATCAGCAATAAAGCGCAATGGTCGAAATAGCATATTGATGAGCAGCAGAAAACCGGAGATAATACCGACACCCCTTATATCAAGCGGGTTATGGTTAAATGCAGCGTGGCCCAATATCTGGTTAGAAGCCATCCATACCATGCAGCCTATGGCAACGGCAAGGCAAACCTCCACCGCCGGGAAAAACAAAGAATAATACCATATACCTCTTACCGTTGCATCTCGCAGCGCTCCATTTATCACCTGGAATTTTGCCCGTTCTTTTTGTTCAACACCAAATATCTGTATGATGCGCATCCCTGTTATGTGCTCTTGCAGAAAGGCGTTTAACTTTGCTATTTGGGTCCTTTCTTCCTGGAAAGATTTTTTCACTCCCTCCTGGAACCAACGCGTAAACCAAAGCAATAAGGGCATAACAGCAAGACTGGCCAACGCAACTTTCCAGTTGACCCAAAGCATGGCCGAGAAAATTGTAACAATGGTCATAAAATCAGCCGTAATACTTATCAGGCCTTCGCTAAAGGTGTCATTGATAGCTTCAATATCAGTGATGGTCCTGGTGGTAGAAGTGCCGATGGGGGTGTTATCGAAATATTTGAGGCGGCTGTGTACCACGTGATCGTAAACACGCAGGCGCATATCTTTTACAATGCTTTGGCCTAACCAGGCTGTGATGTAGTTAAAAATATATCGCAAAAAAGATTCGATTATTAAAAGAGCAACCAGCAATATGGCAGACAACTTTAAACTTTCGAAATCAAATTCTTTTGCGGTGATGTAATGATCTATGGCGTAAATAATGATCAGTGGACGGCAGGTAGCTATTAACGCCAGCAGTATAGCCATAAACATGGATGAGTAGAAGACCAGTTTGTAAGGATCGGCAAGGCGGATGATCCTTTTGAGGAGGCCAAAATCGAGAAAAGGTTGTTGGGTTTTATCAGACATGAAAGCGCTAAAGTAGAAATTTAAACTGTTTAGGGTTTTGGCAGATTAGGTTAAACATTAAAAGTTCTACCAAAAACAGCTTTAGGACTGAAAAGTTTAAGGGAAATAGGGGTATTTGACCTTTGACAGGAACAGCCCATTTGGCGGTGCCAGGTAATGTATCCTGAAATCTTTCTTTTCGCTCACTGTTGCCTTGAACTCTTCAAGGGTGATTTTCCCCTTGCCTATCATTAAAATGGTACCCACAATTTTGCGCACCATTCCACGTAAAAACCTGTTGCTGCTAATGGTAAACCTTAAAACCTCGCCATTGCTATGCTGATAGGGATGGATTAAGGGCTTACTGATATCTGGTACTTCATAAGGTTTTAGAATGAGGTGTTGGGATGGAAGAATGTCCCACTTTGCTTCGGTGATCTTACAGATGTTGGTCTTAAAGTCTATGCTTGGCAAACAAAGCGATGTGAAATCTTCGATGGTTTTTACAAAGTCTGCCGCTTCCAGTACTTTCTCCCAATCAATTTTATAATAGCCCTGGTAAAAACTAAAGCGCTTTATAAAAGATGATTTATCGAAATGCACATAGTACTCGTAGGTTCTTTGGGTGGCATCAAACCGGGCGTGGGCATTTTCCTGCATTGGTAAAATACTGAAGATGGTTATATCCTCGGGCAACATGCAGTTTAAGCGAAACAGCAGGTTTGGAACATCCGCAATTTCATTTTCCGTGCTAAAGTGCATGTAAAAATCCTTGGCATGAACGCCCGTATCAGTTCGTCCGCAGCCCATGGATTTTATTTCCTGCCTTAGCAATTTAAGTAGCGCTTCGTTAATGGTTTGCTGCACGGATGGCGCATTAGCCTGCACCTGCCATCCGCAGTAATTGGTGCCGTCGTAAGAGAGGTGGAGAAAATATCGGTTCAATTAGCGAATTAGCGAATGAGTGAAAAAAATTAGCGAATGTAAAGGCATAATTAGCGCATAGAGGTTTTGGAGGAGGAGATTATTTTGGTGATGACTTTATCAATTTCGTCCAGATTTTTTAGAAGTTCATCGCAATTAGGATAGCCGGTGGAATATTTGCAAAGTGATAACCAATACTGGGTTTCGTCGACCTCCTTCGCGGCAATTTTAAACTTATGAATGAAGTCTGGTTTACTTTCCGCGTTTTGGGCTTCACGAGAATTAGCACCGATGGACGTACCGGATTTCAATAACTGTCGTGAGAGAACATACTTCTTTTTATCCTCCAAAACCTCGCAATACTTAATAACGGCTAACGCGAATTCAAACGTTAGTTTCAGTATTGGATTATTTTCTACATTTCCGTTTTTCATAGGTTAAATTGACTTTCCATCCGCTAATTCGCTAATTACCTCATTCGCAAATTATACTCGCTCATAAATAACCGCCAAACCCTGCCCAACCCCAATACACATAGTAGCAAGGGCGTATTTAACATTTGGTCTTCTTTTCATTTCGTGTAATAAAGTAGTTGTTATCCGGGCGCCTGAGCAGCCGAGCGGATGGCCTATTGCTATTGCCCCGCCGTTTACGTTTACTATATCGGGGTTTAGATTGAGATCGTGGATGCAGGCCAGGGATTGAGAGGCAAATGCTTCATTTAATTCTGCCAAACCAATGTCGGATATTTTAAGGTCTGCACGTTTTAATGCTTTTAGCGTTGCGGGTACCGGACCAACACCCATACAAGCCGGATCAACTCCCGCTGCTGCAACAGATACGATTCGGGCCAAGGGTTTAAGATTAAATCTCTTTACAACCTCTTCGCTTACCACCAGGCTAGCTGCAGCCCCGTCGTTAATGCCTGATGAATTGGCAGCAGTAACTGTTCCATCTTTTATAAACGCGGATTTGAGTTTGGCCAGTTCTTCCAAGGAAGAAAACCTGGGCTGCTCATCTTTTTCGAAAAAGGTTTTTTCTCCTTTTCCTTTGTCAATTTCAACCGGTATCATTTCGTCATTAAATTTTCCGGCTTCGTGGGCCTGCTTATATTTTAGTTGCGATGCGTAAGCAAACTTGTCCTGCTCTTCGCGTGTGATGTACCACTTTTTTGCAACGTTCTCGGCCGTTTCGCCCATACTATAAGTGGTTTCCTTGGGAAAAAGCCTATTTGTAAATCGCCAGCCAATGGTAGTATCAAACATTTGCTGTGCCCGGTCGAAAGCTGCAGGGGCTTTTGAAAGCACGTAAGGAGCCCGGGTCATGCTTTCAACACCGCCGGCTATGTAAATATCACCATCCCCCAATTTTATGGCGCGACTGGCATCTGCTATAGCCTGAAGACCAGATGCACATAAACGATTTACCGTAACACCGCTTACTTCAATAGGTAAACCTGCCAGCAAAAGCGCCATCCGGGCAACGTTGCGGTTATCTTCACCGGCCTGGTTGGCTGCGCCTAAAATAACTTCCTCAATCAATTTTGGGTCGAGCCATGTATTGCGTTCTACAATTTTTTTAATTACCAGGGCGGCCAGGTCATCGGGACGAACAGAACTAAGCGTTCCGTTAAACTTTCCCATGGGGGTACGAAGGGCATCAACTATATAAGCGTTCATATTAAGCCTACCTCATTAGAAAAGAGGATTTTGTTTTATAGTTAGAAAATCGTTTTAGGTTTGTGCGCAAATTTAAACTTTCAAAACTCAGAACCATGATTCAGAGAATTCAGACCGTTTTTCTTCTTCTTGCCGTAGTTGCTTTGGGATTATATTTATGGTTTCCGTTAATAGGCCTTGAAAACCAGAACTTCAAGGATGTTATTAAGGGCTGGGAAGTAGGACACACGGTTGACATAAGCGGACAGGCTTACATCATTTTTTTTAACGCAATTTTTGTTGGCACCGCGGCGGGGTTGAGCCTTATTAATATCTTCCTTTTTAAGAACCGCAGTCTGCAAATGTTACTTTGCTGGTTTTGCCTGGTACTTATAGTGTTGGCTGGTAGTTTTGTTTACTACAAGTACAATACGCGCGTTTTTATTGGCTATGTGCTTCTTACCTGGTGGAATGTGCTTGCTATTGCAGCTGCCCTATTACAATTACTGGCGTTTATTTATATCCGCAAAGACCAGGAGACTATCAGAAGTTTAGACAGGCTTCGTTAAGCAATAAACTTTTTCTTTTTGGCTTGATCCAAAAAGAAACAAAAAGATCAAGGCTGCACAGCAATTTCCTAAAAAGAATTTCCACGCAGGAAATAAACGAACTCGACGAACCGGTACTGCTTATAATTAAATGTCTGCTCATTTGTCGCAATGGTTAGTTACCCTTGGTCTCATACAGCGTTTCTTTCTTTGGCAACGCACTAATTCTTTTCTTAACGGAAATTTCTGTGAGGCCAGATTAAAAATACCGGCTGCTTTAGACTTTGATAAATATCAAAGGCGGAGGAGTCTTAGACAATAAGTTTTAATGGTAGGCGTTTACTTGCATCGGTTTAAATATTTAATCCTGTCTTATTGGGTGGTATTTACCGGGTTTAAATAGGATTTGATATAACAGGTTCTATTCCATTTATTATCTAACTTTATGCTAACTAAAAATCGTCCCATGAAAAGAATCGTTCACCTAAGCGTAATGGCTGTTGTAGCCGCCTTGGTTTTTACATCTTGCCATAAGGATCGCCCTGAGGTAACTAAGGTTATTGATGTTTCTTTAACTGCAAATCAATCATACACCTACACAATGGCTCCGGGAGGAGATGCGGATGACCAGTTGCAGATAACGCAGCAGGCTACCCACTTCCTTGCCAGTACAGTAGGTATTGTTGATGCTAAAGGCGATGCTACATTGAATTATGTACCTGCCAAAGACTACACAGGCAGCGATGAAATACATGTAACTACGGTTGAAGATCACCAGGCAAATGGCCGCCCGCAAGGCCACGGTAATTGCGATGGACATCACCATGGTGGCACTACTTACATTTTTAAGATAACGATTACCGGGGCCAGTGCCGTTAATCCCGGATAATACTTTAGACCTCCATTCAGCTGTTATTCCCACATTATCAAATTGTTGGCTTACCTAAGTTCTGTAATAAACGATAAAAATCGGTAACAAAGCGCTGCTTTACCCGTAAGTTCAGGGTAAGAAAGCCTATCTTTGCAGTCCAAAATACCACCCGATGAATTCGTTTAATAAGGAACAATTACTGGAAGACCTCAAAAACTGGAATACAACTTTAAAAAAGTATCAGATACCCAGTACTAAAAAGGCAATTATTCAAATTGCAAACAGCTTTAGCTTTTATCTTGCGTTGCTGGGGCTTCAATTCTATTTGTTCGACAAATCAGTTCTATTTAGCATAGCCTTGGCGATATTGAATGGCTTTTTACTGGGTCGTATTTTTATCATTCAGCACGATTGCGGACACCGCTCGTTTACAAAGAACCAAACCGCCAACGATATTATTGGAACCATATGCAGTATCTGCACTTTTATTCCATATAAATATTGGGCTAAATCGCATAGTTTTCACCATGCTCATAACGGACAACTTGAGTACAGTGACATTGGCGACATAGAATGTCTTACCACCGATCAATATGCTGCTTTAAGCCTGAAACAAAAGATATGGTATCGCATTTACCGTAACCCTTTTTACCTGTTTACCATAGGTGGATTTATTTACGTGGTGTTGTATAACCGCTTTGCCTTTTTGAAGTCGGATTATTTTAAAAAGGTAAAGAGCAGTGTTACCATCAGCAACGCTTTATTCATTGGGCTTTATGCGGTATTTGCTTATTTGTTAGGGCCAAAAAGATTTTTGATAGTGCAGTTTGTAAACCTGTTGTTTTTTGGAACCTATGCGCTTTGGTTTTTTTACATTCAACACCAGTACGAGGATATTTACAAAAGCGGAAAAGACAACTGGAACTATGTTTTGTCGGCTATAAAAGGAAGTACCTATTATAAACTTCCGCGCGTTTTTCATTGGCTTACCGGTAACATCGGTTATCACCACATACACCATTTAGCGCCTACTATCCCTAATTATAATTTACCGAGCTGCCATAAGGAGAATCCTATTTTTGAAAAACACGCTAACGTCATGAGCTTTTGGCAGAGTTTGAAAACCGTTCGTGCTAATCTTTGGGATGCCCAGAAGCAGAAGATGATATCTTTTAGCGAATACAGCAGGCTGAGAAAGGCGCAAGTTTAGTCGGCCAAATATCTTTCCAGTTTAATCGCCTTTTCGGGGCAGGCTTTAACGCAAAGTCCACAGGCATGGCATTGGTCCGGGTTAACCACAAAGGCTTTTTTATGGCCATGTACAAACGATTTTAGCCGCTCTTTAAAATTGAATCCAGTTCTTTCCTCTTCTGTTGCTTTTCGGATTTCGAAAACATTATAGGGGCAGACCTCCTGGCAATCACCTGCGCCCTCGCATTTGCCAAGGTGTATTACCGGCTGCATTATTTTAGCTTCTCTGCAATCTTCGATATCGGCTTGAACTGTTTTAAAAGCTGACGAATCAGAAGAACGAATATTTTAGCACAGGAAAGTCGATTATCTTTAATCTATAAACGGAGCCATGGCAAGAATAAAAGTTGACCTACACGATATTTACAATAACAGCAAAGCTATTGATAAGGCATTATTGGAAGCTTTTGAAGAAGCCATTGATTGTAAAATAAGAGAGGTTGAAATTATACCCGGTAAGGGAAGTGGACAGCTTAGAAAAAAAGTAGAACGGTTTTTGCAACTGCCGCATATTAAACCACTATATCACCGCATTGAAAACGACAGCAAAAATTTTGGAAGGCTGTTTGTGTATTTTAAGTTTTAGAGGCAAATGCATTTAACCGCAAAGGCCGCAAGGGAATGCAAATTATTATTGGGGATAGATGTGAGAGGTGGTATCGTTAATAATAGTTTAGTTTGCCGTCCACCCTCTTCTTATTGATTTCTTTTACTGCGTAACGAAATCAATCTTCTCCCGCGGGAGACATTTTTCCGATATTTAAAAATCTTTGCGGCCTTTGCGAATTTCCTTTGCGAACTTTGCGGTAAAGGGATTCAGGCATTATTTCCTGGCACTAAGAATTTCGCTGTATTGAGTGGGATTGTTGATCAGTTCGACGGCTTTGGAAACTTCGGGGTCGTTTTGGTAGCTCTTCTTTACTTTGCCGTAGGCGTAGAAATACCTTCCGGCAATTTCATTTTCGAGGATGGTGGTTATCTCGGCCTTGTTCTTTATCATATCCTTCTCCTTGTCGTGCTCCAGTTTCTTTTTGATGATCTCGTAATGTTCTTTAAGGGCATCAAAATATTTTTCGTCGGTAGCGGCGTTCTTTAAGGCTTCGAGTTTTTCTTCGCTTTCTGTTTTGTAAGAAACATCCTTTGTTCTAACGTAGGCGATAAAATCTTCAAAATCTTTATCGCTTAATTTAAACTTAGCCGGGTCGTCGATGCTTGAA
>JAQBNQ010000526.1 GCA_028288545.1 Bacteroidota bacterium | reverse complement strand
GGTTATAATTTACCCCAACAAGCGGATTACACTGTGCAAGGGTTACGCCTGTTGCAGTGTTGTTTGCTGGTCCTACTATAGTTCCGTGTAAATCTTTCCGGATAAAAGCTCCGGAAGAGTTACTCGCAAACGAGTAGGAAATAGTAGAAGAGGTTGTTGCCCTCGCTACCTGGATGATAATTAAAAAATCATGCGTTGTGTCAGCCGGGTTATGGTTAGCACAGGCAGTCAATGGTCCTACAATGTTACATGCAGGAGGAGGATTCTGTGCTTTTACCACATTACCGGTAGCCACAAAAAAAAGCAACATTAAGATTACCTTAATGTTGCCCGTACAATT
The DNA here is from genome assembly GCA_028288545.1 of Bacteroidota bacterium. Classification (GTDB taxonomy): domain Bacteria; phylum Bacteroidota; class Bacteroidia; order Chitinophagales; family LD1; genus Bog-950. The sequence goes on along the minus strand of JAQBNQ010000526.1, from coordinate 7,452 downwards.
GCCAAAAGCATTTGTCAATTGGGTACAACAAGTAAAAAGATTTTTCATAGAAAATTTTTTAAACTTAGTAGGTGAAAGATTAGGGAGCATATTTAGAGTCATGGATTTACAATTATTGGGATACAGATACTGATTGACTACAAGCAGAAACTCCGTTTGCGGTGGTTACAGTTATTTTAAGATTAAATTCTGATCCCTGGATTCCCGGACTTACAGTAAGTTGCTGCGTAGCCGTATTTTTTGCAGCATTGTAAACAACAGGACCCTGCTTACGAACAACCGCCTTTGCAGAGTTGCTGGTAAAAGCATAGCTGATAGTGGGATTGGCAGTACTATGTGCCACCTCCACGTTAATAAGGATATCCGGTCCACCGGCTACTGCCTCAAGTGGTCCCGAAATATTGCAGGAAGGGCGGGCTCCCTGCGCCTGGCCATTAAACTGAATAGCCAAAACTAGAAAAAGCACTGCGAAGAGTGTTTTTACATAAAACCTCATTGTATGACCATGGTCATGACAATGAATTCCTAGACCCTTTGAGGTAGAGTGATTCATAGCTGATTTTTTTAAAATTAAAAAACTTAATGTCCGTTTTTCCCGGTTCCACCCGGGAAGTGTGTCCTTATTCTCTATTTCAACTCCTAAAAATCAATAACGTCCTACGATTATCTCTCTTTAGGAGGCACAAAAATAGTAATCCAATTTAATTTTGTTACATTTTTTTGCGCCTGTTTATGGTACATTTTATAAACATTATTGGATTTGGGAATCTGAAACGGCCGATTTAGTCCGTTACAACAATTTAATAAGATTAAATTAATTATTTAAGATTGTAGATATATAATGGCCGGATTTTAAACCTAATGCGTTGTAACATATATGTCTATGCCGCGTAATAAAGGGTCTACATTACTGTGTAGTTGTTTTTCTTGACAAAACCTGTTTTAGGCACTATTTTGGTGATACTACTTTTTGCCCAAAGCTGCTGGCCGGAAAGAAGATTGAATTAGGGCGCAATAAATTAATGAATACATGCTGACAATTGATATTTCAAACATTATTGGTTTTGTTCAGGCAAAAGGCCTGAATCCGTCTGAGCCTACCGATGCTTTAAAACTCCGTCTTGTGGCTGCCGAGTCAATTAGTAAGACACACATTTTAATCTATAATTTCGAATCAAGCCGGCTTTTTTTCGCAAATTCTTCGGCCGCCTCCTTTTTAGGTATTACAAAAGTCGATGTCAATAAAGAGGAGGATACTTTCCTGGAAAGTATTCTTCATCCTATAAGCTACCAGTTGTTACTATACAATACCCGGCTGCATAAACAACAAACAGAATTTTTCGATGGTGTCTTTTATTTAAAGACTCATGGAAAAGGAAAATATGCCTGGGTTTATGCTTCGGCCAGAGTGATGGACTTTAACGCCTGTGGAGTACCTAAATTAATATATATATCCTTCGTAGAAATTGAGAAAGCCATAGAGTGTTACGGGAAAATTTTATACGGAGGCTCAACAAGCAGTGAATACCCTGCCCCACTTGAACTGATGGGATCTTTATCCACCCGGGAAATAGAACTACTTAGTTTGATAGCATCTGAATGGACATCCAAGGAAATAGCAAATAAACTAAACATTACACAGTCTGCTGTGGACGCAGCCCGCAAACGACTTATCAAAAAACTAAAGGTTAAATCGGTAGTGGGCCTCGTAAAAGTAGCTTTGTCATTAGGCTTATCGGGCAATTCGCATCCACCACTCAACCAGCGTACACTTGAGCGGGACATCAGAAGTCTGTTAAGTGCTCACAACCCAGTTTCACGTCCATCACTTAAAGCCTAATCCGCCTTAATAATTTTATCCCCATACATGCTTAAGGTACTTTGTGCCATTATACTTACGGCCCATTTTCGGGGCAAAAGCCTGTTCATTACTATAAAGCCTAATTTATTACTCCCTCCCGAAACAAAAGAGGGTACCTTACCCAAATTGGCAAAACATGCCCTTACAACCTGCGCCGGTGTTTGCACCTGCGGCCTGATAAATCCTTTTATTACCGGAGAAGTATTTGTGTAACCAGGTGTATTTGTTGCCCCTGCAACGCAGGTCAATACCTGAACATTGTATTCCTTCCATTCATACCACAGGCTTTCACCAAAGATTCTGTCAAACGATTTTGAAGAAGCATAAGAGGTAAGATACGGGCTGCCCTGAACCCCGGCCAAAGATGCCATAATAACTACTTGTCCTGATCTTCTTTGACACATACCTTGTCCTAAAGAATAAGTCAGTTTCATAAGCGTTCTGATATTCACATCTACCAATTTCAAATGTCCTTCAATCGAAATAGACAAAAAGGGTCCGATAAATGATAAGGCCGCGTTATAAACGAAAAAGTCAACCGCTGTTCCTTTAAGTTCATCTATTATCCGGGCACAAGCGTCCTCAATTGCCAGATCCACCTGAATAAGATGGATCAGGCAATCCGGATAAACAGCTGCGATTTGGGACTCCAATAATTGTAAGGGCTGTATTCGCCTGGCCAATAACCAAAGGTCGTAGCCTCTTGCAGCAAGTTCCACCGCAAAGGCCGCTCCAATTCCCTCACTCGCTCCCGCAATCAAAGCCTGTTTGCGCAAATTCATTTTATAGGGGCATTGCCTTCTTCAACTGTAAAAGGATAAACTGACCTCCACATCCTTATCATAATCATTATGGGTATAATTACCCAACCAAGGTTTGCAAGCCATACATGGGCCAAATCTGGACTGGCGTGTTCGCCATTTATTTCTTCAAACATGATAATAGTTACATTGGTTAGCATAACCGAACCCCAAACAATAGTTCCGAATCTTATCCAATCCTTGCCTTTAATAAAAGCATAAACAGCTATGGCATAAAACGGTCCGAAAAAGAGGGAATCAATCCAAATGGTTGCCCGCCACCATGCCGGCCTGGCCATTAAAACCGGGTCAAAGGTCCGACCGTACCAATGAACAAGGTTTACCATCCAGACTGGTGGCCATATCGGATATTTAAAATTAGACGGGTCTGCTATCACCAATTGCTCAAGGTCAACCATGTAAGTGATAAAGAAAAAGTTAATGATAAAGAATACAATGAAAAGATAATCCAGCTTCCGCTGATTCAGGGGGATAGTTTTTCTTCTCATGGTTTAAGATGCGGTCTGCGCGAATGTATTAATTTAATACCAAAACGGCTTTAGTCGGATATTTAAAACTACGGCACCTTCCCCAAATACAAAATTTTATCTTCGTGCCATGAGTAAGCCTCTTATATTGGTTGTAAATGACGACGGTATTACGGCACCGGGCATTAAAGCTTTGGTGGAAGCTGTAAAAGATTTAGGAGAAGTGGTTGTAGTGGCCCCCGATTCGCCACAGTCTGGCATGGGACATGCTATTACTATTAATGCCCCCTTGCGTTTAAAAGAGGTAAAGTACTTTGGTGATATCCGGGCTTTTCAGTGCTCCGGTACCCCGGTGGATTGTGTTAAACTGGCGGTAGATAAAGTATTGCACCGACATCCTGACCTTTGTGTTAGTGGTATCAATCACGGCTCAAATTCTTCAATCAATATTATTTATTCAGGAACCATGAGTGCTGCGATGGAAGCAAGCCTGGAAGGAATACCCTCCGTAGGGTTTAGTTTATGCGATTATAAGCATGAAGCGGATTTTGAGGCCTCTGTTTTTTATGCACAGTACATTGCAGAGCAGATATTAAAAAATGGTCTGCCTAAACATTCGTTATTGAACGTGAATATTCCCAAACTGGCGCTAAAGGATATTAGGGGTATTAAAATTGGACGCCAGGCCCTTGCTAAATGGGTGGAGGAATATGTTGAAAGGCAAGACCCAATGGGTAGGCCTTATTATTGGCTTACGGGTAAATTTGTGAATTACGATCATGGCCAGGATACCGACGAATGGGCACTGGCAAATGGCTACGTAAGCCTGGTGCCTGTACAGCATGATTTAACGGCTCATCACGTAATTCCGTTTATAAACGAAAACTGGAACTTTAGTTCGGTTGATAAGGGAGATGAGTCCATTCCTAATGTAAGTAAAGAGAGGTTCAATTTATAATCATGCTTGATAAGTTTTTAAATCCAACACCCACCTTTTATAAATGGGATAGATTTTGGGTAGGATTTTTACCGGCGCTGCTGTTGCCATTAATTAGCTTCCTTTTGTTTTATGTTATTACCTATGCCAATGCAAAGTATAACCAACAAATTATTTTTGAATTTGGTACCTTTTTGCGCACTATGAAAGGGGCTACGGTGTTTTTAAGGACTGCTACTTTGTGTTGCATTCCAAACGGAGCGATTTTCTTTTTTCTGATTCAACGCAATTATAACAATGCGTCAAGAGCTGTGGTTATTACCACTATGCTTTATGTCATTGCTATTGTAGTGAATGACGTGCTATTGTCAATCTGATGAAATATTACATCATAGCTGGAGAAGCCTCAGGCGACCTTCACGGTTCACACCTTATAAAGGAATTGAAACTGGCCGACCCCGGTGCAGATATACGTTGTTGGGGAGGAGATAAAATGCAGGCTGCGGGCGGAAAGGTTGTAAAGCATATAAAGGACCTGGCCTTTATGGGTTTTTTTGAGGTTCTTAAACATCTGGGAACTATTCTTAGGAATATTGAATTCTGCAAAAAGGATATTTTGGAGTATAAGCCTGATGTCGTTATTCTGATTGACTATCCGGGCTTTAATTTTCGGTTATTCAAATTTCTGAAGCAAAATCATTTCAGAATATTTTATTATATCTCTCCGCAACTGTGGGCATGGAAAACTTCGCGCGTTTATAAGGTGCAAGAATATGTAGAAAGGATGTTTGTGATATTTCCCTTTGAAAAGGCGTTTTACGAAAAATACAACGTGGCAGTGGATTATGTTGGCCACCCCTTGCTGGATGAGTTGAAGCCTGAAAAAAATGCCGCAATAGTTACAGATAAAACTGAAAAGGTCATTGCAATTTTACCTGGTAGCCGAAAACAGGAGATATCATATCTTCTTCCTGAATATTTAAAGGTGATCGATAGTTTCCCCGATTACAAATTTGAAGTGGCGGGATTAAGTAACATAGGTTCTGAATTTTATCAGAAACTTATTGGTAATGCCCGCTGCACCGTAGTTTTTGATCAGACTTACAAATTGCTTGAACGCTCTACAGCGGCTATAGTAACTTCGGGAACTGCTACCCTGGAAACTGCGCTACACAATGTACCGGAAGTGATCTCGTATAAAGGCAGTTGGATATCGTATTATATAGCGAAGTCTTTAATCAAAAACATCAGCTATATCTGCATTGTAAACCTGATTTGCGGTAAAAGGGTAGTTGAAGAACTAATACAGGCAGACGTAAATAAAGAAAGATTGATTGCCGAGGTGAAAAATATCCTAAGCCTGGAAGGAAGAGAAACGATTTTACAGGGATATGACTTTCTGCGAAGCAAACTTGGCGTTGGTGGGGCTTCCAAACGTGTTGCGACTTTGATGATAGGATATTTAAAGAGTGGCAAATGAATTTTATAAGTAGGCCCCTGGTACTGACAATTAGTTTCCTTTTTATAGGAGCGGGCAAACCATTACTGACCACAAAACTGGGTGGCTCTTATGGTTTTGGAATGGATATAGAAAAAGGAAGAATTGGCTGGATTGATGTTTATCCGGATACTGATTCAACGGTTTTATTTAATCTTTCCCTGAATCGGGGCGCCCCTTCTTATAATATGGGAGAAGTTACCGGAAGATTGCTTTTAAAAGGAGATAGTGCAACTTTTTACTCCGGCATTGATGGCGATAGTAGTTGTAGATTGATTTTTACTTTCGGTAAAAGGGAAGTTTCCATAAAAACGATAAATGATAAGGATAAATGTGGGTTTGGCGCATCGGTTTTTGCAGATGGTATTTATAAAAAACGGGGAGAACAGATACCGCAATATTTTATCAAATTGGAGGGAGATACCGTTTATTTTAAAAGGGGTTCAAACCGCTTAAAGTTCTAACCATTTAGTAATGTTCGGGTTTATGCTTTTACAAAAGCAAAAGGTACTTTTACGGGCATGAGGAAAATATACCTTCTAACCCTGATAAGCCTTTGTTTGGCATCTTGTAATCAACGTACCGGGCACCAAAAACAAAGCGGTCCCTTTGTTATTTCCGCCCCGGCAGGAAGCGAATACACGCATATTGATCCAAAGGGAACGATTATTTTACCTAATGGCCGGTTTATTACACCCCGCGGAAAACAGATACGTGTTGCGCCACATCCATATGGACTTACTTTAAGTAACGATGGCAATATTGCAGTTACGGCAAACTCAGGTACCTCTCCGCTTTCCATTTCCATTATTCGCAATCTTAATTCAGAAAACCCCGAAGTGCAGCAGGTACCTCCGGGGGCTAATACTGATAAGGGAATACTTGCTTCGGTTTTTATGGGGTTGGCTATTGCACCAGATAATTCTGTTGTATACGTGGCTGGTGGACAAGAAAATAAAATTTACGTATTCAATCTTAGAGACGGAAGTCCGGCTGCTGTTATCGGCTGCAGTAATAACGAGTTTAAAACCGGCTATATCGGAGATATGGTTTTGAGTAAGGACGGCAGTACTCTCTACGCTGTGGATCAGACCAACTTTAGTATGTTGGTTATTGATGCCAGGAATAAAGTTTTGAAGAATCGGATACCGGTAGGGAGATATCCTTTTGGCATTGCTTTGTCTCCGGATGAAAAAGCTATTTACGTAGCCAATGTCGGTATGTATGAATATAAGTTTCTACGAACTTTTGATCCTAAACGGCAAAAAGAAACTTCGGTTAGTTATCCCACATCGGCCTATTTGTCAAAGGAAGCACGGGATGGATATAAAAATGATACGGTAGATGTTCCGGGTCTTGGTGAAGCTAATACACCTGAATCGTTTTCTGTTTTTAAAATTGATTTGTCTGATGCCGCAAAGCCAAAGGTAACTGCTAAAATAAAGACCGGCTTTTTGATTGGCCAGATGGTGGAGGATTTCCCTGCGGTAGGTGGAGCTAGCCCAAATTCGTTAGTGGCAACAAATGATCTTGTTTTTGTAAGTAACGGAAATAACGATTGTATATCGATGATAGATACAAAAAAAGATACCGTAGTAAATACCATTTTTATTAAACCGGATGAGCGTCTAAGCAAATTTCGTGGTATAATTCCATTCGGTCTGGCATTATCAGCTGATAGTAAAAGACTATTTGTTGCAGAGGCGGGAATTAATGCGGTAGGAGTTATCGACGTGGATACTAAAAAAGTTGAGGGGCATATTCCTACCGGATGGTTCCCTTCTAAACTGAAGGTTTCGCCGGATGGTAAAAAGCTAATAGTGGCCAGCGCGAAAGGTTATGGTAGCGGACCAAACGCAGGACCTGAT
>JAQBNQ010000519.1 GCA_028288545.1 Bacteroidota bacterium | reverse complement strand
CGCGTCCATCAATGCAACTCCACCGTAATAGTTAGGGTAGCTTTGTCCACCATTGCAATTTGTATTTACCTTTTCGGTTACCATTTTTTGCTGCCATTCTTTAACCACACCCTGTGTTGGGTCGGCGTAATAGCCGTTAGTATAGGTAGGGTAAGGCAAGGCATTTTGAACTGTGTTTAAAACACGAACGCTTGTTGGGTTTGAAATATCAAGCGTTAACAGGTCAACATAACAATCGGCGTATAAAACATTGCCTGTGGCGGCCATATCAATATTTCCGGGGATGGAAATAAAGGCAACGTTTTGAGGCGAAGAAGGATTGCTGTTATCAATAACATGGATGCCCCGGTTGGGTTCGTTTACAAAAATGTAGTTGCCCTTCAGGTATATTTTACCCGGGCTTTTTAAAGGCTGCGCAGGGCCTGACTTTACAGAGTTGCGCATTTCATCGTAACTCATGTAAACAGGCACATATTTTTTGTAGGTAACGGTTTGCGCACACTTATCCTTTTTGCAGGAGGAAAGAACCAGAATAGAAAGGATAAAAAGGGACGACAGGGTTTTTAGTACAAAAGTTTTCATAGACAGATTTTGATTGCTTGAATAATAAGGCAACGCTTTACGCAATTGAAACGTTTTGATTTTGCAAAGGGTTGCCTAAACAAAAAACTATGAGAAAAAGACTAATACCCATTTTAACGCTTAGCATTTTATCATTAAGCCTGTTTAGCCAAAACAACAAAACAGAGGACGTTATTTACCTGAAAACCGGTAGTGTGTTAAGGGGGAAGATTCTGCCTGCTACAAATGGTACCCGCATAGAGTTATTGGGCGGCAGCGTTTTTGTATTTCAACCCAGCGAGATTGACAGCATAACCAAAGAAAATGTATTGAAGAATAAACTAAAAGATATACGTACCAATTATTTTAGAAGAGACCGCGGCTACCGCAATATTACGGAGTTGGGCCTGATTTATGGCGCGGCGGGAAAAAACACAAACTCTTATAACCCGCTTTCCGATATAGCTTACCAGGCCAATACACCCGATGATTTTGGCATATCCATACATACTGTTAACGGCTACCAGTTTTGGCCATACCTGTTTGTAGGCGCCGGTGTTGGTATCGACCGGTTCATCACCTACCAACAAACTTTTTCGCCTTTATACCTGCGTGTATCTTCGGAGTTTTTAAAAAGAAAATTTACTCCGTATGTTTTTTGCGATGCGGGATATTCGGTAATGTGGAAACAACCGAAGCAACAGGATGTTACAATAAAAAATACCGGCGGATTGTATGTTTCAGCCGGTGCTGGTATTCGCATATACACCCGCAGTCGTGCATCGGTAATGATATCCCTGGCTTATAAACAAAACCGCAGCCAAACAGATACTTATTACAGCTATTCGCCCGATTACACCTATACTACTAAACGTACTTACCAGCGCCTGGTAATGAATATTGGGGTAACGTTTTAATAGTAAGATTAAACGCCCACTAACTGGCTATTTTTGACCTCCCCACATACTCATCAATTCATATTGTTACCGGCCCCCAGATAGCCCGATAGATACTTTGCTTGTCTAATAAAGCGGACTTATTTTTTTGATGTTGATTATGTAATGGGGTAGAATTTTCTGGTCTTAATAGTATCTACAATATTTGTGCATAATGAATACGTGTATCCGCACAATACTAAATCTATATACCTCACCTATCATTTCATTACACCATGAATAAAGCTATTTACCCTACTGGTTTTTGGGCCGTAATTGTTTGCAACGGATTTAAAACGCGGAGTCGTGTTTTGTTGCTATTGAGCTTTATTGCAGTTATAAGTCTGCCATGCAGCGCCCAGTATTGCAACCCAACCTGGTCGGTATCTTCCTGTGCTAATAATAACGGCAGCGACGATTTTATAGATGCTTTTTCAATGAGCAACATCAATAACTCGGGTTTGGGTTGCCCAACAACATCGGCTAACTACAGCGATTTTACGGGTGGTGGATGTATGACAGTTTGTTCGGGCGCAACTTATACCGTGTCATGTACACCCGGGTATTATGCCACCTCCAGCGACGAATATTTTGCGGTTTTTATTGATTTGAATGGAAATGGCAGTTTCGGTGACCCTGGCGAGTTTTTCTTTTTAGGTAATTCTACCAACGGTAGCACAGTAACAGGATCTATCAATATCCCCGGTGGCCTTCCAACAACAGCTACCCGCATAAGGGTAATGTGTCAAAATACATTATTCGGCCCTGTATTAACCCAGGCCGACACCTGTGGCAACTCAGGTGGCGAAGGAGAGGCTATTGACTATTGTTTACGCATTAATGCCAGCCCTGCAGTTAATATTGGTCCATCGGTAACTCAGTGCGGCGGTAGTCATATTTTAAATGCGGGTAGCTCAGGCTCCTCTTATACCTGGTCAGATAGCACACACGCACAAACTTTAGTTGCGAGAGCCAGTGGCAATTATTCAGTAACTGTAACCAACGCTTCTGGTTGTTCAACCTCAGACGCTGTTGATATTTATATCAAACATGTACCGGCGGTGGACCTTGGCCCTGATGTAACTCAATGCGGTGGAACTGTTGCCCTGGACGCCGGTAATCCCGGCTCCATCTACAACTGGACTACTGGTGGAAACACGCAAACAATTACTGTGTCTTCCAGCTTTAACTATGGAGCAACTGTAACAGATCCCGCTACTAATTGTAGTGCCTCCGATTTTGTTACAGTAACCATTAACCCCAAACCGATAGTTGCCCTTGGGCCCGACATTACCCAATGCGGGGGTTCGCACACTATTGATGCAGGAAATGCCGGGTCAGGTTATGTTTGGTCTTCTAACGGTTCCACCGGTCAGCAATTGGTTGTTACGCAAACAGGTTTTTACCAGGTAACTGTAACCAATGGCTTTAGCTGTACCGCTGCCGATGGTGTAAACGTTACTATTAATACCAAGCCAGTTGTAAATCTTGGGCCGGACGTAAGTAGCTGCGACCCTGTTTTATTGGACGCGGGTAATCCCGGTGATACTTATAACTGGAACGTAGGTGGCCCCTCCGCGCAAACTATTTATGCCGGCTCAACCGGTGATTATTCGGTAACCGTTACCGATCCCAGTGGTTGCACGGGTTCGTCTACCGTACATGTTACTATTATGACCGTGCCAGTAGTTAATCTTGGGGCTAACCGTACTCAATGCGCAGGTAGTGTAACGCTGGATGCTGCTAATCCCGGAGCCACTTATGTTTGGTCTGATAATTCCAATGCTCAAACCCTCGTTGCAAGTACAAGCGGCACCTACAGTGTAACCGTAACTAATAGTGTTGGCTGTTCGGCCGCCGATACAGTGCAGGTTTATATTAAGCCATTGCCAACCGTAAACCTGGGTCCCGATCAAACACAGTGTGGGGGAGACATTACCCTGGATGCAGGTAATCCCGGCTTTGCGTATCGCTGGTTTGATAGCGAAAACACCGAAACTATTGTTGTAAGCGTTACCGGCATTTACAGCGTTACGGTTACAGATACTGCGAGCGGTTGCCAGGGCTCGGATCTTATTAATATTACTATCAACCCCATTCCCATTGTAAATCTTGGTTTCGATACTACTACCTGTGGTGGCAATGTCACTTTAGATGCAGGTAATCCGGGTTCTAACTATTTGTGGTCAACCGGCCAAATTACGGAGCAAATAACCGTAACCACCACTAACATTTATCGCGTTACTGTAACAACTGATCTTGGCTGCTCCGCTACCGGTTCTGTAACTGTTACTATTAATCCTGTACCGGTGGTTACTTTAAATCTGCCTAAAACGGATATATGTTATACTGACGGAATATTTCTACTAACGGGAGGTTCACCGGTTGGCGGCACCTATTATATAGATGGATCCGTCGCCGTTGCATTTGACCCTGTGGCAGCGGGTATAGGGCCTCACTCTGTAGAATATGTGTATAGCAATGTTTATGGCTGCACGGATTCCGCAGGCGGTACTCTTACAGTACGTCCACAACCGTTTATCGTAACTTCACTTGCACCGGACATCTGCATATCTTCAACGCCTTTAGATTTGAATGATTATTTCAGGCCAGCCAACGGAATTTACACCGGCCTTGGAGTAAGCCAGCATTTCTTCTATCCTATATTGGCCGGAGCCGGTAACGATACCATTACTGATATATACACCGATAATTTTGGCTGTAAAGACACCTCAATTTACCCGATTGTAATTCACCGGCCGGTGCAGGTATCCATCATACCATCTATATCCGAGCTTTCAATTTGCGCCGGACAAAGCGTTGATTTTACTGCCTCAGGTGCTGTTGACTATGAGTTTTTTGTAAATGGGGTTTCGCAGGGCACTGCATCCACCAATAATGTTTTTACAACAACAACCTTGCAAAACCACGATGAGGTAACCGTAATTGGAAGCAATGAATGTTCAAGAGATACTTCCGAACCCATCATTTTCGATGTACATAGTTTACCAGTTGTAAATGCGGGGCCCGATACTACTATTCCGCTGGGAACTACGATTCAATTAAGCGGCATTGCCACTGGTTCGCCACCTTTTGTTTATTTGTGGACTCCATATACAGGTTTAAATCTGCCAACAGTGCCTAACCCGCTGTTCTCGGGCGATGATACCATCATTTACACTTTAACCGTTTCGGATATTTATGGATGTATTGATTCGGACCACATTACTATTAATGTTTACGTGCCGGATGCAATCGTATTGCCAAATGTAATTACCCCGGATGGCGATGGCAAGAACGACGTTTGGAAATTGAACCCAAAACTTGACCTTGATGGCTCTCACCTGGTGATCTTTAACCGTTGGGGCGAAACTGTTTACGAAGTTGAAAACTACGCTAACAACTGGGATGGAACCTACAAAAGCACCGGCAGAAAATTACCCGATGGCACTTATTACTATGTGCTTAAGGTGCCTTTAGAAAATCAACATACATATCGCGGTGCCATTAATATTCTTAACGGAACCGCTAAATAGTTGCAGTAGTTATGGCTGAAATTCATCAACAAAGAAATTTACCCTTTATGAAAAAAAGTATTCTGCTCACTGCACTTATCGCTTTGTTCATGTTGAACATAAGGGCACAGCAAGCGCCGCTATACAGCCAGTTGTACTTTATGCGTATGTTGTATAACCCCGCCTTAACTGCATATAACGGTAGCACCAACCTTTGGGGCTTTTACCGTGAGCAATGGACCTATTTGCCCGGCCACCCGGTAACTGCAGGAGTATTGGGAGAAGTAAGTCTTTGGAAAGATCAGATAGGCGTAGGTTTCCATGTTTACGAAGACAATACGGATATCATTCACCGAATAAATGCACAAGCCTATTATGCACAAAAAATACATTTGGCTAAAGACCATATCCTGTCATTAGGGTTTTCGGCAGGTATTATGGAAGCACATGTTGATTTTAATAATGCCATAGCAAGCGATGCAGACGACCCGCATTTATTGCTGGCAGGTAAAAGCGGAATTGCTTTTGACATGAACGTTGGCTTAGCCTATCAATGGAAAAAACTAACCATCGGTTTTTCCGTTCCCCAGGTAATTAATACACAGGCTAAGCTGGCTGACCAACTAAATACCACTAACTATTCAAACAAGCGCCAGTTTATCGGTTCAGCCAGTTATGAAATAAGTATTGCACAGGAGAAATTTAATATTGAGCCAAGTGTATTGATAAAAAGCGGAATGACCTTGCCGCTACAGGTAGATGGAAATATTATGTTCAATTATAAGCGCTTCCTGTATTTAGGCGTTGGTTACCGTATGGATTATGGAGTATCGATGATGGCCGCAGTTCGCATTAGCAAAGCTGTTACCATTGGATACGCTTATGAATACCCGATCATGAAAAGCGTAACCTACAGTGACACCCATGGAACACATGAGGTGATAGTTGGCATTTGCTTTGACAAATGGATGAAGAAAAAAGTCAAGGACAAGGACTTACTGAAGATGGACCACAAGATTGATAGCCTGATGGCCAAAAACGACAGTATCCAAAAAGCACTTGATAGTTTGAGA
>JAQBNQ010000395.1 GCA_028288545.1 Bacteroidota bacterium | reverse complement strand
ACTTTTCGCTATGCTTTTGAGCATACCCTAAATTTACTATGACAATAAGAATACAGGCTAAACAATATTTGCTCATTACTTTAATATTAAAGGATTCCTATAAATCTCAAGAAAAAAATCCAGTGCTATTTATATCTAACACAATTACAGGCTCCCGAACCTTGCTTATTTGAGAAGCCAGAGCTGCCTCTCCTCCTGGCGATGCACAAGGCCTTATTTTGGTTTTCCTCTGCCAGCTTTTTGGCTTCTGCATATGATTGACCAAGTCCTACCCCAACGGCCGAACACTGCATTTTTGAAACCGTGTCATTGATTTGAATAGCCGAAGTGGCTTGTGTAGCGTGATTTCCAGGCTGTGCATAGGTGCACTGAAGTAAAATAATAGCCGCTATGGCTAGAAAAAATTTCGTTCTAAATGGAAACATAAAATAATTTTTAAATCAAAACTAATCTTTTTAATTGCCGATTGTAAGCATCAGTTAAATATATTTTATTATAATATCTAACCTTTTCGGGGAGATTTACAAACTCAGCTCGAATCAATCCCAAAGCGATTATCAAAGTATTTCCTGTTCCCGCCAAACAAAAATGGAACTTTAAGCACTTACTATTTACAACACAATGTTTGCACCTAAGCATCAAATTTGTAAATTGCCTGATATGAAAAGGACATTTTACCCCTTGTTTTTACCATTGTTGATGTCCCTATTTGCCGCGGCTCAAAAACAAACGACCCAAGGATTTGCAACTACAAACTTATTTGTAAAAGATACCACTCCCTGTTATGATCCCTATGACCGGGGTACTGAAAAGCATGGTCTGTATCCTATGACCAATGAAACTTTATTGGCTGGATCGCCTTGCTTTAATCCGCTTAACAGTAATGAAGTAGTTTACGTAAAAACCGTTTTAGGGGGGAGCAATGTCGGTGCCTAATCAAGCATATATCGCAAAACTCTACCTAGTCACCGGCCAGTCAAAAATTGTCTTTTCCGCGAGGTATGATTATATGATGTATGGATTAGATTGGGTTAAATTTTAATCCCGCTATTCGCTTTTGCAGTTACAAAGAAGCTTTGTGTAAGGTTGTTTATGCCGGTTGCGTAACTCCGTGCTTTGTGCCAAACAACTTTGCCCATTTACCGTCATAAGGCCGGTCAAAGGTTACCGGGTTATTAAGGTCCATGCGCAAGCCACTTTGAGTATCGCTGATGTATTTATTGCGGTCGGTTTTGTCGAGATTTTTGTGGGCTGTTATGCTCCAGCAGGTTGAGTTTCCCTGCGCAGCAATATCAACACTCCAACGCAAAAACAATTGCCACAGGCGGAACCAACGCTGTCCATAATGTTCCATGATATACTCTTCATTGCGCATCCAGTTATAATACCATTGATGGATAGTATGGGAATAATGAATACCGATATTTTCCACATGTGCTACCTCAAAGTTTGCATTTTGTAGAGCGGTAATGATAAAGGCAAGGGGCGTAGAGGCATCTGCCCCGCTAAAAATATTTTCGCCCATAAAAAGACCCCAAACCAGGTCCTGCCAGTGTGGCCCCTTTTTTAAAATGCCTGGATTGGCCCGCAGGCCTGCCTGCTGTATATAAAACATACCGTCTTCCTCCAGCATATCATATATCATTTTTATAAAGCCGCCGAATTTACGGATGCCCACGTGCTCCCCCATTTCCAGGCAGGAAATTTTATCCCATTTCTGCCCCTTTGGTATATCGCGGTAATCGGCTCGTAAAATGCGGGCAGTATCACTAACTCCGAAATCTTTTATTTGCTGGTTGCCCCACTCACAGCCTTCCTGCGCAATGGTAACGCCGGTACCATCAGTTCCATAGTTTTTAGCGCCGTAAGCTATTAACGTGCCCCAGCCACAACCTATGTCCAAATGCCGGTCGCCTTTTTGCATCATCAGTTTGTTACAAACCATCTGCATTTTGCGGTCTTGCGCAGTTTCAAGACTTTCGTTTTCGGCGTCGAGAAAAAAGCCGCTGGTATAAACCATGCGGGGGCCTAAAAAGGCTGCAAAAAAATCATTGCCCCGGTCGTAATGCGAACGTACTATCCGCTCATCCTGAGCCTTAGAATGGATCATTACCTCAGGAATAAGGCGGGTAAAGAAAAATTTAAAGTGGTGAGGGGTTAGGCTGTATTTAAAATACGAATCGCGCAGTTCCATAAAAGCCTCAAAATTGCCTTTAATATCAACCGAGCCATCCAAAAAGTCTTCTACAAAATAACCGAAAGAAGGCCTTTTTCCCTGCTGATAACGGGCACGGGCGCTATTGGTTTTGGGAACAATAAAATCTAAAGCTGATGCTGACATTTTTAGGGGATTTGGTTAATAGATTGGTTACAAGGTATGGAATAATACTTGAAGGTTGTCGCAAAAAACAAGAAAGTCCCCGCATACATGCTTCGGAAGAAGACATTATCTGGTTTAGGGAGTTTCTACTTTTTTAGCATCATATTATTTTAATTTACAATTTTTTTTAATCTAAAATAGTGAATATCAATCTACAACGAATTGCAATGACCCTCAACCCAAATGAAAAAAGTGCCTAAAGTAGAAAGTATTCCGGCCCGGCCCCCTAAATCTCCCGAAGGGGACTTTAAAGCCAAACAAAAACGGTTCCGACTGAGGCCGGAACCGTTTTTGGATTTATCTAAATACTAAGTACTCAATACTAAATACTATCTCTTCACTGTTTTGCCAACATAACTATTTTCATCGCTAACAATGCGGAAGAAATACGCCCCTTGCGGCAAGTGCGTTGAAATAGTGTTAAGTGATTGTGTGAGCGTTGTTTTGTTCACTATTTGTCCAGTAACATTACTCAACTCAAGCGAAGCCGCTGTGAGTTTGGATGCTGTAAGATCAACCATAAAATCATTTCCATTCCACCATGCTTTTATAAATTCGGATTGAACATTATTAATCCCGTTTGGAGCGGTGACTATAATTACAACCTCCTGCGAACGAACTTTAGCGTGTTGAGCATTCGTTACATCGCAAATAACATAATAGTTAGCAGCAGATGGGAAATCCGGGGTGAGGGAGGCTGATGTTTGAACGGGACTAAAAGGGGCGTAACCAATTCCAGAAACTTGAGTATTTAACCAGGAATAGGTAGAAACCGGGTGAGTGCTGTTAGCATTAATTGCGTTGCCCGATTGATTAGGTACCAGTGTTTGGGTATCCGCAGGGGCCAGACTAACTTCAAAAGGGATAATCTGTAAATCAGCTCCATTATCACTGCCTGTAACAGCGGGATTGCTTGAAATCACCCTTATTCTAAACCCCGAACCGGCAACTGAATTATTCGGAATTACGGAAATAATTGCGCTGATATTGGTGCCATTTAGAGTACCGATGTTAACCGGCACAGCAAAACTACCGGTGTTATCGGAAAGTTGCGCTGTAAATACGTTTCCTGAATTAAACACCACATCAGAAGTAAAATTGACACTTACCTGCACATTAGCGCTATCGGAAACATAATAAGGTGAACCGCTTACTGTTGAAGTAGTAATGCTTGTGCCATTCTGTACATCAATCTCAACTTCATTGCTTACAGCAGTATCGTTGTATTGGTTTTTTGAAACGCAAACAACATAGTAGGTTCCCGGCGTAGCAAAGTTAGGTGTATAGGTAATTGCCGTTTGTGCAGTACCGAAGTTTGTGTATCCGCTGCCGCTTGTAGTGGAGTATTCCCAATTTTGGTTTCCGGATTGTGATGCGGTAACTGTAAGTTGAGTTCCATTTACATCGTGAACAATAGTTTGCGTTGTAGTTGGAGCAATAGAATTATTGAATTGATCTACAAAAAGGTCTATACCGTTATCGCCACCTAAAACAACGGGGTTGCTTGAAATGACCCTAATGCGGTAACCGGTTCCTGCTGCAGTTGTGTGAGGAATAGATGCGCTTATACTGCCACTTGAAGTAGCATTAACAGTACCTATTGGTGTTGGACTTGTAAACGAACCACTGGCGTCGGATAGTTGCGCTGTAAAAATATTCCCGCCATTAAAGGTTCCGCTTGTTGCATAAGGAACACTTACGTTGGCATCGGGAGCATTAGTACTAAACAGAAATGGCGATCCAGCGATTGTACCTGTAGTAAGTGTTACACTGCCAACGGCGATCAGCACCTCATTGCTGGTAGCTGTAATTCCATTAATGACACTTTCGCAAACAACATAATAGTTTCCTGTACTTGAAAAATCAGGTGTGTAGGTTGTAGCGGTTTGAGCAGTAGTAAACGATTGATAAGGACCACCTGTTGCGGTACCATACTTCCACTCGCGCGAGGTGCCCGTTGGAGTTTCAGTTACCGTTAAGGTAGTTCCATTCGCATTAATCAAAATGCTTTGAGAACTTGTTGGCGTAATGCTGTTTTCAACAACGTTTACCTGCACTTCATTACTGGTGACATCAAGGTTTGGATAAGATGAAACCGCCACCACATAATAAGTTCCGGCGGTGTTAAAGCCGGGAGTGTAAGTTGTGCCTGTTTGCGCAGTAACAAAAGCTACATATGGGCCGCCTGAAGTTGTGGAATACTCCCACTGGCGCGAAGTTGCAGCCGGTGTTTCGCTTACGGTAAGTTGAGTCCCATTTGTATTAGCCGCTATGTTTTGAACTACAGTTGGAGCTATGGAATTACCAGCTAAAATGACAGAAATATTAGAGCCATTATCGGCTGCCGTAAGGGCAGGTGAACTTGATATGACCCTGATTCTGTAACCGCTTCCGGTTGGGGTATTAGCCGGGATAACTGCACTAACGGTTCCCGAAGTGCCGGTTGTTAAGTTGCCAATAGTTACCGGTGAAGCAAATGAGCCGTTTGCATCTGAAAGTTGTGCGGTAATAACATTAACACCATTATAAGTGCCCGTTAATGTAAACGGAACAGAAATATTAGTGCCGCTTACAGCACTAACGTAGTAAGGTCCTGTTGAAACTGCGCCGGTAGCAATTGTCGGATTATAAATCACGGCGATATCGTCAATAAACAGCGAACTGCCGGAAGTACCACCCGCGTGGTTGGCGCTACTTGTAACAGCCACCATTATATACCGGGGAGTTCTTCCATCTACATACACGAAAGGAACAGAAACACGGGTCCATGTGGTTGGGGTAGCGGTGTTTTGCCAAGAAGCCCGCGCAATAATATTAACGGTGCTATCAGGGTGATTGCCATTAACAGGAGTTTCGGGCAAATAACAATTGCCTACATGTAATCTAACTTCTACTGAAGCATTGTCTGGCAAAGATGGAGTGTATTGATACCAAAACACAACACTATCCGGCCTTCCGGTAAATGCCATGGACGTTCCGGAATTATAATTACCCCAGATAAAACCTTCGGCCTTTGTAAAATTAGGAGCATCGACATAACCTGTTGTTAGTGCTCCGTTGATGGTGTTGCCTAATGCGTTTCCCGAAACTACGTTAGCGCTATATGTGCCTGAGTGAGCAGTAGTAGAGCGGAAACACGTTTGGCCACCGTAGGTAGCAATGTTGCTGCCGTTGGTGTTACTATTCCAATATTGAGGTACAATGCTGGAACCTGAACCCAGCCAGTTTTCGAAGCCACCATTTAATATGGTACTTTGCGCTGAACCCGCCAAAGACAGGAATAACAGCAATAGAGAAAGGATTGAAATCTTTTTCATAGGGGTAGTTTTAATAGTCTGATTATTACTTTAGTTGTTTGATGTAAAATACCAGCGAAATTTATGCAGGCGAAAAATACGCAACTATTTTAAATGAAGAAACAGGTTATTAACAAAATGGTTGTTTGAGAAGAGATTTGGTAAAATTTTGTAGCAAATTGGCATTTAGATGATACATTCGCAGCATTATCTAAATCTTAACAAACCAAAGCCTTATGGGTTTCAGTAATGTACTTTCTTTCCTGGTTCCTAAAGACAAACAATTCTTTAAGTTATTTGCTCAGTCTTCTAACAATCTTGTCGAAATCTCGAAGGTTTTCAGCGAGATGGTAAATGCGCCTGTGGAAAAACGCCAGGAACTATTGAAAAAGATATCGGACCTGGAACATGTTGGCGATGAAATAACCCACCAAATCTTCACTGAATTAAGTACCAACTTTATTACCCCATTCGACCGGGAGGACATCTCATACCTGGCTTCTTCACTGGATGATATTGTTGACTACATTGACGGCTCAGCTAAAAGACTGGATACTTATAAAATTGGAGAAACCTCTTCGGCCATGAAAAAGCTTTGCGAGATCATTGAAAACTCGGCCAAAGAGATACATGTAGCTGTGGCTAACCTGAAGGATATGGGCAATGTGGTTCGTCTTCGTGAAGCCATTGTGAGGATTAATAGCCTTGAAAATCATGCCGACGATATTTTTGATAGCGCCATTGCCGAATTATTTGAAAGAGAGAAGGACGCCATTCAGATCATGAAAATAAAGGAAGTGCTTTCCAACATGGAAACCGCAACCGACAAGTGTGAGGACGTAGCTAATGTGATAGAAACTATCATCGTCAAAAATTCGTAATACATTTTACAGCAAAGGCGCAAAGTTCAATACCTAAAGAACGCAAAGAAAAGCACAGTTTTTTAAGGCAATGCCGATATTCTTTTACGAATCTCCGCTGCCTTTCCAGAATCGCCAATGTGATCATAGATGATTGCGAGATTTCCCAGTGCCAGTTTATTATTTGGCTCAAGTGCAAGCGCTTTATTTAATTCATCAATGCTTTTATCGTACTGCTTTTGCATGGCAAAGCACAGCGATAAATTAATCAGCGCCTCAGTAGATTTAGGATTCATTTCAACCGCCTTTTCAAGGCAACGTGTGGCATTTACAAAGTCGCCGCGCTTTCCATAGGTCTGGCCCATGTCGTTATAAAAATTGAAGTCTTTATTGGCATTGGTTATCTCAAGGCTATCCATATTATTGGATGAAGGAAACGCCTGCACATTAAGCCCTGTGCGTTTGCGGTGATTATCCCTGGCCTGTACACCCTGTGCAAAATAAGGATTGAGTGCTACCCCCCTATTGTAGTAATACGAAGCCAATTCCTGCTGCCCGTTATTTTCGTATAAAGTACCAAGCGATAAATAAGCGAGCGCATAACCAGGCCCTTCCATGATGGCCCGGTTGAAATAATACAGTGCGGAATCATAATTGCCTTTTATCCTTTGGTAAGCAATTCCTATCTCATGGTACTCTTCTGCAATGTGGGGATAAATATTAATTGCCTGGTTTAACTCGTACAGACCTTTATTAAAGT
>JAQBNQ010000500.1 GCA_028288545.1 Bacteroidota bacterium | reverse complement strand
AGCTTTGTAGAATAATCTACACGATAATTATTGCCCCGATTTATCGGGGCTACTTTCTTCAATTGGCAATTTGAAAATATAACGCTCGTCATATTTTATCCCGAATTTTTCTAGCATTCCCCTATATTCCTCAAGAAAGGTGGTTATTTCGTGATGTTCTTTCTGGTTTAGAATATATTTCACCACTGAATCAACCTGAGATTTGGAATGACTGAACGCGCCATAGCCGTCTTGCCAATTAAATTTCCTGCGTGTAAATTTTTCAGAGTTAATCCATTCTGAAGAATCTCCTTTGACGAATCGCAACATGTCCGAGATGGATTGATTAGGACTGAGACCGACAAAAAAATGCAGATGATCCGGCATATTGTTGATAGCAATCATCTTGTGTTTATGGTTTTGTACAATGGCCGTGATGTATAAACGCAAACGTTCATCCCATTCCGGTTGCAACATCGCAGCGCGGTACTTTACTGCAAAAACACAATGGATATAAAGCTGGGTATAGGTATTAGCCATAGGAAATTTGTCAAAAATACTGATTTTGACAATTTGAATGGGGCCAAAGGATTGCCCCTACAGGGCAATAATAAGGTGCTGATGAATATTTCTACAAAGCTTTAGCACCTACGGTGCATATTCTCTATGCAAAGTTTGCTACTGTAAGATGTGTTCACACGGTGCTGACGCAGACATGTGTGACTTTGTATTTTATTCGCAAAAAATGTAATAGTAGCTCAGCTGGTAATCAGTTCAAGGGCATCTTCAATCATTTTATCAATGATCTTTTTTGGGTTGCTGCTAAAGGTTTGATGAATGCGGTTTGCCAGTATGGCGTTAACGGATAGGCACTGGTGGCCCAATAGTTTACCCAGCCCATAAATTCCCGCGGTTTCCATCTCAAGATTAGTGATACGAAAGTGTTTGTGCCTGAATTTATTGACGGTTTCAATAAAATCGGGAAACTCGTGTTTAGCTCTTAAAGTGCGACCCTGCGGCCCATAAAAACCACAAGCGGTTAGCGTGGTACCTTTGGGGTAGCGCTTTTCAAATTTAGCAAGTAATGTTTCACCGGCACTGGCTATATAGGGTTTAATGCTGCTTGCATTGGGTCTTATAAAATTGGTAAATGCCTCTATATAAACCGTCTCCCAAATTGAGTTTTCGTATTCATAAAAATGCATCAGCCCATCCATACCAATAGCCACTTCCGAAATAAGTACGGTATCAATATCAATTTCCTCATTTACAGAACCAGAGGTTCCCAGGCGGATAATGTTTAAGGAATTGATTTCTCTTTTTACCATGCGGGTATTAAAATCTATATTGGCCAGTGCGTCTAACTCGTTCATCACAATATCAATATTATCGGTACCAATTCCGGTCGATACTACTGTAAGTCGTTTATTGTTCAAATAACCGGTATTGGTAACAAATTCGCGGTACTGAACCTTGTGCTGAATATTATCGAAGTACTTACTCACGTCTTCCACGCGGCCGGGATCGCCAACTGTTATGATGGTATCTGCAAGTTCTTCAGGCTTTAAATGCAAATGGTAAATGCTTCCATCAGGGTTAATGACAAGTTCAGATTCGGCAATGTTTGGCATAATGGGTAGTTTCTATCTGGCCTTTACCCATTTGTAAGTAGCGGCAGATTGTTGCGATGTAATATTAACCAGGTAAAGGCCTGTAGGCAGCCGGGGGTTTTGATAATTTAATACGTGATCGCCTTCGTTTAATGTTGCAATGCTTCGCCCCGTTACATCCAATAATTGAATGTGAAGCTGAGCATCGCTGGTAGAGGTTACAGTAAAACCATTTCCATATTGGGCAAATGAAAAGCTGTTTGCGCTCCTTTCGGTTATGCCTGTTGCGGCGCAAAGTCCGTTAGGCGCCACAAATCCGTGCTGTAACAGGCGTTGGTAAATAGCGCAATAATGTGCTCCATTACTTATTATCGAATCTGCATCTATTAATAATTGGGCGGCATCAGCCATAGATATATTTTGTGCATAGGCGTAGTGCGCCTGTATAATAAGACTATCCGTGATGCCCCTGCCAATATCGCCGTTAATTGAAAATAGGGCCGAAGACCATATTTCGCCGTTGTGATAAATGCTTCCGTCTAAATCCTGTGGATAAATCTTGGTTGAATTAACCACCCTTCCGTTCCAATATTCGTTGTGGCCGTCCCAATTGTAAACCCACTCATCATTAAAAGTATTCAGGCTTTTAGAATACGAGGCTGCGTTGTAATCGCAAAAGGCTTCATCCAAAGCTTTCCGTTCGCCCCCAAAATTGCTGTTAGGTGCTGCGGTAAATGAAACTGAATGGCAATACTCGTGTACTACTACGTCTGCGTCTTCGGCATCAGGTACTCCACCGGTGCCAAAATATATCTGGTGTGGGTTTTCGGTTGGGGAAAAATATGAATTATCCTCATTGATCAAAGCATGGGCGCATATGGTTATCAGCGAATCGGCGCAATTGAAGCCCAGGCTTTTTATGTAGTCGTGGTAGGTGCTGATATGGTAAAATGCATTTACATCTATAAAGTTGTATTCGGAGCGGTTAAAATTGAGCCGACTTAAAATAACCGGTGCAATGCTCGGAAACGAATCAAAGCTAACAGTCGCAAAAACAAAAGGGTTTACGAGCGTAAAATTTGTGCTGTCAAAAGTCACCCTTAAATTTTGGGACTGTTGTTGCGCATCTAACCAGGGGGCATCTGCGCCGTTATTATTTTTGTAAATAGTGTTGGTGTCATACAAATGTCCGGAGGTAGTTAATGGGTCTGGATTAAATACCAGGCCGGATGCGATGGAATCGTGTGGGGCAGCATAGCTATTCAGATCTTGCTGAAAAATCACTTTTCCATTGGCAGTTAAGGTTTCGAGTGATCGTTTTAAGACAGAGCGTTGTGCGATAACAGGTAGACCCGTGGCGGGATCTATCGCTATTATAGCATTTTCAGAAACACCTGAAGTATTCAGTGTCCAATTACGGGTATCGTACGAGTTGTCGAAGATGGAGTGTACGATGTTGTGTTTATCCGTGTTCACTTTAATTTCGGACTGGTAAACAGAGATACCGGAAAACGTTTGTGTAAAGGAGTAATGTATTCCCCCCGGGCTGGTGTTTATGTAATTGAGTTGAAGACCGCACCTTTCATCCTTCAGGTTTTCGTTAATACCTTTAAGTAACTTCCGGATAGTGGCTGAGTTATTGTCTCCCTCAATTTTTATTTTGGTAAAGGATGAATTGCACTTGCTGCTTTTGTATTGAACGGGAGCATAATTTTCATCTGCTTTTTGAGCAGTGCAGCAAATCGAAAAAAAGGCAAAGGCAAGGGTTAAATAAAAATTCATTGTAACAAATATACGCGGAAAACAGCGCTGGGTTTAATCAGTTATTAAAATTTGACAGAACTATGAGAATTATGGAAACGGCAGCAAACATTAAACCTATAAAATTGATGAATGATATTTTTTCCTTAAAGGCTAAAAATCCTGCAATGCTTGCAAAGGCAACGGTACCCAGGTTAATTACAGGAAATATAACGGAGCTGTCCCACTTAAGGGTAGCAAGGGTTTTAAGTGTAAATATATATGTCAGGTAGTTGGGAATGCCCAATGCAATACCGCCAATAATGCTTTTGTTATTTATTTTAGTGCGGCCCGTTACAACCTGGAAAATAAGGATGGTTATACCGGTAATACCTGCGGCTGTAAAAATAAACAGGGCAAATTCTTCGATACCTTGGTGCATCAGGTAACGTTTGTTGGCAAATTGGGTCAGGCTATCACAGGCTCCACTTCCAATAAAAACTATATAAGGCAGCAGATGCAGTTTTGATTTGTTGGCCGTGGTGGGATGTTCATTTTCTTTAAGTGAAGAAAATACAACAGCAACAAAGGCGGCAAGGATTCCCGCAATTTTTAGCCAGCCAAAAGTTTCGTGATA
>JAQBNQ010000449.1 GCA_028288545.1 Bacteroidota bacterium | reverse complement strand
CTCGGCAATTGCGCCGTTAATGTCATTGTTATGCAGCAAAGACTTTACCTTTTGAAGGAAACTTTCCAATGAGCCATTTCCACGGGCCTTATTGATAGTCAAAAATCTTTCGATAGAGAAAGTGAATACTGTAAGCAAAAAAGTCATCAGGATAGGAACAATAAATCCTCCTTTGTAGATGATACCAAATACATCACCCGGAATAGGAACTTCTTTAGTCTCAGGATTTGTAAAGTGTTTACCGGCACCAAATACGAAAACGAATAATAGTATAGAAACTATAAGCGCCACCGGAATCACCAATACGGTCCAGTTGAATCCTGCTTTGTTCTGAGTTGTTGCGTTTGCCTGACCCATGTTCTTTTTTGTTTTTTAGTTATTAAAATTTGGTTGTTAGCTTTTTGAAATGGAGCGTAAAAATATCTCTTATTTTCACTTTTCAAAATTTTTGCCCCAAAACTGTGGCGCCAATCCCGAATGCCCGCTTTCCTCTAAGCTTTTCACAGCAATTAACGATGCTTGTTTTGAGATATTACATTGAAAATACGCGCCCCTATTATTATGACAATTCTGTGACAATGAATTCCAAATTTCAGGTTTCAGATTTCAAATTACATGCTTAGTCGGTAAACTGGCCGAATGTGTTGATGGAAGCTTTGAGTTTAGCGGCAGAGGAAATACAGAAAACCACGGAGCCAAGGAGAAATAGAGGTAACAGCCGAGAAGAATATGGAATTAATCTCTGTATTATTCTCTGTGCCCTCCGTGCCTCCGTGGTTCTTTAGCTTGTACCATGGTTGGCGTCTCCGCCAACCATCACGATTCAGTTTATTTAGCTGCCTTCGATGGGTCTAACAAATCATAAAACTGATTTAACCTTGGCGTAATAATGATACGCGTACGGCGATTGATCGCCCTTCCATCTTCATCAGCATTGCTGGCAAGTGTGTTATACTCGCCCCTGCCGGCTGCAATCAATTTATTAGGGTCAATTTTATAATCGTTTTGAAGTACCCTAACCACGCTGGTTGCTCTTTTTACGCTTAGATCCCAGTTGTCAACTATGCAGGCTGTATTAATTGCCTTATTATCGGTATAACCTTCCACCATTACGTCCACCTCGGGCCTTGACGAAACTATAGCGGCAATTTTGCCCAATACCTCTTTCGCCCTGTCGGTTAAAGTATAGCTTCCGGAGTTGTAAAGCATTTTATCCGAAAGGTTAATGTACACTACCGTTTTGTCAACTTTTATGTCAACATCCTTATCATCCAATCCTTGCTTTAAAACGCCTTTAAGATTTACTGCCAAAGCCAGGTTAATGGAATCGGCTTTGCTTTTGGCTGCCAACAACATTTGAATGTACTTATCCTTGTTCTCCAATTGCGATAAGGTTGCGTTTATATTGTCGTTGGCTCCTTTTGATAATACCGTCAAATCGCCAACCTGGGTTAATTGCTTATCGCGTTGGGTCTGGCAATCCTTTAATTGGGCTCTCAACTGATCAAATTGATCTTGCTTACCGCCAAGCGAATTGCGCGATAAATTAAGATCTGACTGGCAAGTGCTAAGATTGGTTTGGCACAAAGCTTTTTGCTCATTGCAGGCGTGAAGTAACTCGGTGGCCTTTCTAAGATCCTCTTGCGAAGCCTGGTACTTTTTTTGAGTAACACAAGCGCTTAAAAGCAGGGGTATTGCGAACAAAATAATTGCCGGGCGTAACAGTGTTTTCATTGGTTATAATTTAAGTTTAAGAAAGAACATAGTCCAGATTTTCAAAAATTGCGCCAAACTGATTTATTGGTTAGCATTAACGCTAATCACTGTTACCCAGCACTGTTACGAAAACCTGATATGTCCCGTTTAAACACCTTGTACCCTAATTAAGTTGAGTTTTTTATATTTTTACCTCACTAAAGTTTTATACCAATGCAAAGAATAGAAACAGCACTTACAAAAATGTTGGGCATAGATTACCCCATTATTATGGCACCTATGTTTTTGGTGAGCAACGCTAAAATGATAATTGAAGGTTGTAAGGCAGGAATAACCGGCGCAGTACCTGCACTTAATTATCGCACTGATGCGGAATTCAGAAAGGCAATACAGGAAATAAAAAGTGCCACCGACAAGCCCTTTGGTGTAAACCTTATCTGTAACAAATCCAACATAAAGCTGGATGAACAATTAAAGACCTGTGTTGAGTTACATGTTCCGTTTATCATCACCTCGCTAGGCTCGCCGGAGCAGATCATTAATGAATGTAAGCCCAAAGGCATAAAAGTTTTTTGCGATGTTATTGATGCCCACTTTGCCAAAAAGGTAGAAGACCTGGGTGCTGACGCTGTAATTGCGGTTAACAACGAAGCCGGTGGCCATGCCGGTAAAATATCACCGGTTGACCTGATAATACTGATTACCAAAACCTGCAAAATACCTGTCATCTCTGCCGGCGGTGTAGGCAATGGTACACAACTGAAAAAGATGTTAGCTGCAGGTGCTTGTGGTGTATCTGTAGGCAGTCCTTTCATAGCATCGAACGAAGCACCGGTAACGGACGACTACAAAAAGGCTTGTGTAAGTTATGGCGCTAAGGACATTGTTATGACCACCAAATTATCCGGCACTCCATGCACAGTTATCAATACGGATTATGTAAAGAAGATCGGCACCGAGCAAAACGCTATTGAGAAGTTTTTGAACAGCAACAAGAAGATAAAAAAGTGGACCAAAATGATCACTTATTATAAAGGCATGAAAGCTTTAGAGAAAGCCGCCTTTGGTGCTACGTACCAAACCATGTGGTGCGCTGGTCCTTCTATCGAATATGTTCATTCCATACGCCCGGTTAAGCAGATTACTGAGGATTTGTTGGTGGGGTATTATGAGAAAGTGCCCGTTGGGGTGTAGGAATCTTAGCAGACACGTGAAATTTTTAATCCAGTCCAATACTATCCGTTACGGGGATATTAAGTCTTAAAAGTATTTCTTTTAACCCTCTCCAATCGCTTCTATTTAAACTGGCAGCTGGAAATATGCGTTCGTCATAATTGCTGAAAACTATCTTTAATGCGTCAGTGTATGAGTATGACTGCGGCACCGGACTTCTCTGGCCAACAGTTACCTTCTCAATATCCTCCAATTTGTAGATAATTTTATACGGGGGCCAAAGGTGATTCTTAACCACCAAATGTTTTTCCGACACCAAAAAATAATTTAGTTCCGCTATTTCTGTAGCCCATGTATAGATAACAGACATCATGGCAAGACCAATTATCCATATGGCAATTCCCATCGGAGCGTTTGATACAGGATTATCATAAATAAATAAGGCAATTATAACTATTGGCCATGCGTATATCTTGAAACCAGAAATCCAATAACTACCCGAAAACGCTCTAAATATTTCGTCATCAGCTATGGTATCTACCTTTAAAGATTTATAAGCAATAGTAACAGATTGATTATAATTCGCACTATGCCTGGCATCATGCATTTTATCCAGTGCTCTTTTAATTCCCCCGGGGTTACTATAGCCATCAACCCAGATATTTAAAGATCGCAAATTCTTCAATTTAATAGTGATACAATCCCTGGAAGCAAGTCCCCAACTAGTCGTTTGCTGGTTA
>JAQBNQ010000363.1 GCA_028288545.1 Bacteroidota bacterium | reverse complement strand
AAGCCGGTAATAACAAAATTATCAAGCAGGCCGTCAAAGAAACTGTTATTAAGGTTATTCGTTTCATATTCTGATAATTTTTAAGGGTTTAAGGATTTACATCCCACCAAATTTTTGCTGTTACAGGTTGAAGACCCGGGAAACTTCCGTTATTATTTACCTCGGCACTAGGATAAACCATACGCCGCGGGAAAGAGTTTCCGATTACAGACGATTGTGATATAGTGAAGAAATCCGGAAGCCTTGTTCTTCGCCATTCTGTCCAGGCTTCAAAATTCTGGTTACCACACATCGATACCCATTTCTGGGTAAGAATTAGCCGCAACTTTTGATTTTGAGTCGCCGCAGTAGCAAAATTTACAGAATCCGAAACTAAATATGCATTTACCGAAGAATCAGTTGAAGAATTTATCCAGGAAGCCCATGAGGCCGTAACTCCCTGAGCATATAAAGTAGCCGGATCTGAGGATGCCCCCGGGCTCCATCCTCTAACTGCTGCTTCCGCTTGTAAAAAATTGCTTTCCGAACTGGTTAAGAACCTGACAGATGCTGTTGCAGCAATAATTTCGGTTGAATTGGGAAGGCTGTAATTCGCATCCTGTACTTGTCCGATCAGATTTTTCCATGCTCCCTGTGGAATGCCCTGGTATTGTCCGGTGGCACTGGCATAGTCGTAAAAATCTGTCAGCCTGGTATCATTCAATTGTAACATGTAATTCAAGCAGGTGTTGCTCGCCATTAATTCATTTACCTGTAAATACACCCCTGTAGCATACAACGGATACTGCTGGTAAATAGTAGTAGTGTAGCGAAGCATGGCATCATCTGCTGTAGGATCTGATAAATACTGGGCCTGGCTAGTGTTCAAAGCCTGGATACCCGCCTGGGCTACCGTTGGTCTTATCTGGCCCTGACGGATGTAGATTTTAAGTAGTAATGTATTGGCAAATTTTTGCCATTGCGTCATATCTGCACCGGGATAAATAAGATCCTCAGCCGGTGACTTTCTACTTGCATCAATGATTTTTAATCCGGCATTGATCCACACAACAAGGCTATCGTAAACCATCGATTCGTCATCATATTTAGGAGAAGTGTTGCTAACTCCCTTCAAGGCTTGCGAAAGAGGCACCCTGCCAAAGGCATCGGTTATGACTTGAAAATCATAGGCCTTCATAAAATATGCAATGGCTGCATAATTTTTTTGTGTGCTATCGGCATTTTGAATAATATAATTAAGGTTGGTTGCCGCAGTGTACAAAGAGGCCCAAACATTATCGTTATCCGGTGATATGTTTATGTACTCGTCGTAATTGCCATACTGGCTACCATTGGCCGGGTCCTGGGTCCAGTACTGGGCCCATAAGCCACCGATAATGGTTAACTGGTTGCCCATCATATAACCGATGTTGGCTTCTGTGGTAGGTAAAACCAGTTGTACACCAACCAGTTCAGGATTGTTCGGGTTTTTATTTACATCAAGAAATTTATTTTTCTTGCAAGTTGTTAGCGTGAAGAGCACGGCAATCAACAGCGCTGGCTTTGAATATTTATATAGCTTTTTCATTTGGCTAAATTTTTTGAACTTTAGAAATCAAGATTTACACCTGCTCCGGCACTTCTAAGGGATGGAAGATTGAGAAATTCATACCCTTGAGTATTGCCTGCACCGCTGGAGTTTACCTCCGGGTCGATATAGGTGTTTGACTTTGGAACCCACATAGCCAGATTATTACCGAAAACTTTAACAGTAAGCCCGGTTATATATCTTGTCTTCTTTAGGGCTTTAGCTGGAATGGAATAGCTTACTGAAATTTCCCTGATTTTCATAAAACTTGCCGACACCAGAGAATATTGCGGAAATTGCAAACTTGAAAGCGTTGCGCCCCAATAATTATAGGGTGCTACTTTGGTTGTGTTTGTAACGTATTGTCCTTCGCTATTCATATAAACGCTGTTAGGAACTACAAAGGGATTGCGGTCGTTATAAGTTGTTTTGGGGTCGTTGCCTAAAAACATTTGAAGTTCAGCAGTATTCGAGTAAACCTGCCCACCCATACGTCCATCCAATAATATTGTAAACTTAAATCCTTTGTATGAAAAGGAAGTACCGATACTGCCTAACCAATCAGGTTGATAATTGCCCAAAATCTGAGCTTGGGCTGTAGGTATAGGCAAACCGCTGGCACTGTCAACTACAACATGTCCATTGCCATCCGTTTTCGCCGCTGTGCCATAAAAAGATCCGTAAGGTTGCCCCACCTGGGCAACTTCAGTAATGTTACTGGCGGTATTAGGAAGAGTGATTTGGGTAGTATTATCAGCTACTTTAATAACCTTGCTATAATTTTTTGTGAACGTTCCGAATATCTCCCATTTAAAACCGCTCTTAGTGCTTACTGGCACTCCCCTAAATGCTAATTCAACTCCCTGGTTAGAAAGGATACCCGCATTTACCACCTGATCTGTATAACCCGAACTTGGAGCAACAGGTATTATCATTATTTCATTTATGGAGCGTTTCCAGTAATAAGTGAACTCAACGCTCAGCCTATCCTTCAAAAATGACAAGTCCAACCCTGCCTCCCACGTAGTCGAAATTTCGGGTTTTAAGTTAGGGTTGGCCATAGTGGTACTAAGCGCATAGCCTGGAATATTGGATGCAGCAGGCGAATAATATGGAGTTTTAATATTTGTATTGAGGAAAAGATCACTTACATCGCCACCAACAAAATAGTTTTTCAACTGGTAGGCGCTTGCGTCTTTTCCTATTTGAGCGATGCTCGCCCTGACTTTACCGTAAGAAAGGATCATCGGGTTGATCTTTTTCTTTGGGATATCGGTAAATACTAAAGAGGTACTTACTCCAGGGTAGAAATACGATCGGTGATCGACCGGTAAGGTTGATGACCAATCATTACGGGCTGTAAGGTCGATAAAGAAAAAGTTTTTATAGCTTAAATCCACATCAGCATATACACCAAGAATTCTGTTAGTGAAAGTCTGATCTAAAACTGTCGGACGATCTAAGGAATTATTTATACTATACTGATCGGGAATAACAAGCCCCGACGTTTCCACATAAGTATTTCTGATTGTGTTGCTATAGGCATTAAACCCTACCATAGCTGTAAGCGCCAGGTCGTGTTTAAATTCTTTGTTAAAGGTGGCCATCAAATCACCATTTATATTATTAACCCGATAAAGGTCCTGAGAATATTTTCCTCTGTAAGTAACCGGAAACTCATCCGGCGGCCCTTGGTAATTGGATGACAAATAACCTGAACTTATGAAGTCATATTTCAAAAACTTCTGTTCACGGGTATCGGTATAAATATCCGCGCCAAACCTACCTGTAAACGAAAGCCATTTAATGGGTTTATAATTTACACTCACATTATTCATAAACCGGTCAACATTATCTGTGGTTTTTTCATTGGCCAAAACCCAATAAGGATTGGTGTAATAATGGTCATAATAATTTCCTGGCTGATTAAATGGACTACTAAGATCCCTACCATCCCTTATCGGAATATCTACGGGGGTGTTCAACAGAGTGTTATATACCCCTTGGTTTCCCTGTGAACCTACGGGCAGCTGGCTATTGGTTTTAGTATAATTAAAATTACCCGTAACGGACAAGGCATCTGAGAAATCATGTGTTACGTTTAACCTTAAAGAATTACGCTGGTAACCTGTAGTGGGTACTATTCCATCGTATTTCACATTGTTAAACGAGGTGTAAAAACTAGTCCCCTTGTCGCCTCCCGAAATAGCAACTGTATTATTATAGGTTGCACCAACATTAAAAAACGAACCCACATTATTGGGAACCGCACTATAGGGTTTTACTCTTATCTGCCCATTAACAGGTGTACCCCAAGGTTGCAAAGAGCCATCAAGTTTAGGTCCCCAGCTCCAATTTTGAGCAGCATCAAAAAATGGTGTTCCATTGTTGTCTTCAGTTCCCTGCCCAAATTCATTCTGCATTTTAGGCAGCTTTAAAGGTGTTTCTACTGTAACATTGGTGCTAAGTGAAACCTTAAATTTTTTGCCTGACCTAACTACATCTTTTCCCGACTTGGTAGTGTACAGGATAGCTCCGTTAGCACCTCGCTGGCCATAAAGCGCAACAGCAGCAGCCCCCTTTAATACTGTTACGGATTCTATGTCCTGTGGATTAATATCATTTCCTCTATTACCGGCGTCGTATTGGTTATTTAATATGTCGTTATTTTTCAGGGCATCGCCAAAACCAAAATTGGAGTTGTCAATGGGCACCCCGTCCACAACAATTAAGGCATTATTATTTCCGGTAAGGGAAGAACCACCTCTAAGTACAACACGGGTAGAGCCTCCCGGAGCACCTGATGCATTTGTGATTTGAGCTCCTGCTACTTTGCCTTGTAGCGCATCAAGCGCTGAGTTGGGAGACACCTCATTCAACTCCTCGCTTTTAACGGTGGTAGTAGAGTAACCTAAACTCCGTTGTTCTCTTCTAACGGCCTGGGCAGTTACGACCACTTCATCCAGCCCCTGGATATCTTCGTCCATCGTAACATTAAAATCACCCTTGGCTATATCTATCTCCCTTGTTTTGTAGCCAATGTAGGTGATCTTTAAAGTTGTAGCATCGGCAGGAGCCGCTATTGTAAATTTACCTTCGGCATCTGATAAAGCACCTATGGTGGTGCCTTTTACCCCAATAGTTGCCCCCGTTACCGGCAGACCCTTGTTGTCTTTTACTGTTCCCTGTATTACGTTGGTTGTCTGTGCATTCAATACCTGTAGAATGCAAATCATCAACACTGACAAGGATGCTTTGCGTAGCATTCTTTTCATGAGATTAAGATTTGGTTAAGAAATAGGTTATCGCGATGGTGAATTTAAGGAGATTCCCCCAATTTTAATATTCGTTAACAAACAATTAATGGGGAAAATATACCCGAAACGGACTTTATATCTTCCAAAACCCTTGATAAAAGCCAGTTGAGGTAGTTGACAACTTTATTACACCCATATTTGTCTGAAAATAAGATGAATAGCTCTCAAAAAGGCACGGATAGAAAGAAGAGAAAGATTTCTTACGTTTGCCCATCAAACCTATAGTTATGAATGAAGCACTAAGAGTGAGGATGGGAGGAAATGTTTATGGAGGCCGACCGCCTTATAAGCGAGCAGAAGATAGGGGAAGCTTTTACCAAACCGCTAAGAATTCCATTGATCGCTGCAAGAAAAAGGCAGAGATTTTAGCATAAGTTCATCTCATTTAAACAGATACAAATAAGCATGGCGGTTTGGATTTTAAAAGCAGTAGTTCAAAAGAGTATTTCATTCCTTCCTTTCAACCACCAGCTAAATTTCTTTTTTCAAAAATATATCACCAGGGGTGTTGTTTTAGGCGATGCCCTTTTTGAAGACAAGCTAACCCATTGCGAAAGGCATATGGCCGCTTATACCAAATATGGCGGAGCAAAAGATTTTACAGCTCTTGAAATAGGCACGGGATGGTATCCTATTGTGCCTATCGGCCTGTTTTTGGCAGGAGCTGAAAAAATCTACACCATTGATATCTCATCCTTGCTGAGCGAAGACCGCGTTCTGCTTACCATCAATAGGTTTATAAAACAAGCTGAAAAAGGCTTTGCTTTTACTGTTGATAAGGGGCGGTTGGAATTGCTTAAGAAGTTGTCAGGACTCAAAGGATTTTCTGCAACCGGCCTGCTGGAACAAATGAATATTACCGCCATTGTTGGCGATGCCCGTAAAATTGACCTGCCGGATGGAAGCATCGGCCTGGTAAATTCTAACAACACTTTCGAACATATCTACCCCGAAATACTAATTGACATTTTAAAAGAGTTTAAGCGCATTGCAAAACGGGGCGGAGTAATGAGTCATGCAATAGACATGAGCGATCACTTTGCGCATCTTGATAAATCAATTACGCTCTATAATTTTCTTCAGTATTCCGATAAAAAATGGAACCTGATTGATAACTCGATTCAGCCGCAAAACAGG
>JAQBNQ010000331.1 GCA_028288545.1 Bacteroidota bacterium | reverse complement strand
GGTTATTGCTGATCACATTCGTGCAATTTCTTTTACCATTGCGGATGGTCAACTCCCAGGAAATACAGGTGCGGGATATGTAATTAGAAGAATATTGAGAAGGGCAGTCCGTTATGGTTATTCATTCTTGCAATTTGATCAACCTTTCTTGTGCGAATTAGTTCCACTTATCGCTAATCAATTCAGTGAGATATTTCCTGAAGTAAAAGCGCAGGAGAGTTTTATTGCAAATGTAATTCGAGAAGAAGAGAATTCATTTTTAAGAACCCTAGCTAAAGGGATAAAAAGGATTGACCAATTACCCATCAATTTTTACAGCGAGGAGTTTGATAGGATTTACACCAAGGAATATTTCGAGAAAAATCCTACTTCTGAATATATACATAATATAAAAGCAGATTATGTAGTACCAAAGGTAAGAGAGAATCCGAAATTCAATATTGATGGAAAATCCGCTTTTGAGTTATATGACACTTATGGATTTCCTATTGATTTGACTAGATTGATTGCTACTGAAAAGGGTTGGACCGTTGATGAAAGAGGTTTTGAAACCGAAATGCAATTGCAAAAATCACGCGGTCGCGATGCTGCTGCTACCGAGCAAAGCGATTGGGTAACTGTTGGAGATGACGTGAAGACCGATTTTATCGGGTATGATTATAACGAGGCTGATGCCCACGTAGTAAAATACCGCAGCGTTAAACAAAAGGATAAAGAGTTATTCCAGGTTGTGCTGGATAAAACTCCTTTCTATGCCGAAAGCGGGGGACAGGTTGGCGATGTTGGATATTTGGATTTTGCGGGTGAGAAAATAGATGTTCTCGACACTAAAAAAGAGAATGACTTAATTATCCATTTTGTAAAGAAGTTGCCCGCTAAGATTGATGCGCCTATACATGCTAAAATAAATACGCCAAGAAGAAACGACACTATTAAAAACCACAGTGCAACGCACTTGTTGCAATCGGCTTTAAGGTTGGTGTTGGGTAATCACGTACAGCAAAAGGGCTCCCTGGTTCATCCCGACCATTTGCGTTTCGACTTCTCACACTTTGCAAAAATGACAGCTGAAGAAATTGCAAAGGTGGAGCAAATTGTGAACGATAAAATAATGGAGAATATTCACCTTGAGGAAAGAAGGAATGTTCCGATTAAAGATGCTGAGAAGTTAGGCGCTACCATGTTGTTTGGCGAAAAGTACGGCGAGTTTGTGCGTGTAATAACCTTTGACGAAAATTACAGCCGCGAGTTGTGCGGTGGCTGCCATGTGCAAAGCACCGGGCAAATAGGTCTGTTCAAAATAGTTTCTGAAAGCTCTATCAGTTCGGGTGTTAGAAGAATTGAAGCCGTAACCGGCCGCAAGGCTTTTGAATACGTGAACGCCAAAATAAACGAGTTGAATGCCATTGCCGAAGGTTTTAAAGGCAGCAAGAATATTTTGCAATCGGTTAAAGCTTTGCAGGAACAAACAGATACTTTAAAAAAGGAAAATGAGCACTTGCAGGATAAATTAATTGCAGGACTTGTAACACAGTTAAAGTCGGAAGTTGCGCCGCTTGGTAAAGTTCAGTTTTTAGGCAAAGCTAATATTGATGTAACCAATGCGGAGGCCTTGCGCAAGTTGGGTATTCAATTAGTGCATGAGGTAAAGGATGATTATGTGTTTTTACTTTC
This sequence comes from Bacteroidota bacterium, assembly GCA_028288545.1. Lineage (GTDB taxonomy): Bacteria > Bacteroidota > Bacteroidia > Chitinophagales > LD1 > Bog-950. The sequence goes on along the minus strand of JAQBNQ010000331.1, from coordinate 8,360 downwards.
GGCTAACGCTGGTGGTAAATCAATCGTTCATTTGCGGATAGCTCCGTCTTTGGGCACTAACGGAAATCAAGTTCTAAAAGAATTATCTTCAAGCATAAAAGGCGGTGGCCCTGCAGATTTTGTGCAGGCTAGTGCCGGTAGTACAAGCGAGGTGGAAGATTTGATTGCGAAGTTGAAAGAGAGATATAAATAGAGTAATTTTATAAAAAACCAAGGCTATGTCAGAGTTGCTTGTTTATCCAAAAAATTCATCTGAATTAAAATTGATTCGCGATTTAATGAAGCGCCTGAACATTAAAACTCTTCTTCTTTCAGAAGAACAAGAGGATGCGGCGTTATTAAATGCCATGAAAGAAGTGGACAGAACCAAATTTGTCAGTCGGGAAGCTGTAATGAAAAAACTGAAGAAGAAATGACGGTTCGGTTTCATTCCAAATTTCTAAAAGACCTTGATAAGTTAAAAGGCATTCAATTAAAACTTAGTATTGAACAGTTGATCGCTTCTCTCCAATCGGCAAAAGATTTACGCGAAATTCCGGATATAAAAAAATTAAAAGGTAGTGATGACGCTTATAGAATTAAATTAGGAACCTACAGAGTATGCTTTTTTTATAATAAACAATCCGTTGATCTTGCAAGGGTACTTCCAAGAAAAGATGTTTACAAATATTTTCCATAAGCAAGTCAAATGAGCGACGATAAATATTCAAAATACGAATTAGTAGTGGGGCTGGAAGTTCATGCGCAACTTTCTACACATAGCAAAATGTATAGCGGCGACTCAGCGGAGTTCGGCGCATCGCCAAATACGCAGGTAAGTGTTATTTCCCTGGGGCACCCCGGTACTTTGCCTATGGTAAACGAAACCGCAGTTGAGTCCGCCGTTAAAATTGGTTTGGCCACTCATTGTACTATTCGTTACGAAAACCAGTTTGCACGTAAAAATTATTTCTACGCCGATCTTCCAAAGGGATATCAGATCACGCAAGATAAAACTCCAATCTGCACTCTGGGCAAATTAGAATTTGACGTGAACGGAACCAAAAAATTAGTGAACATTACAAGGATACATTTGGAGGAAGATGCCGGAAAAAGCATTCACGATATAGACCCGTATTTTACTTTGGTAGACTTGAACCGTGCCGGAGTTCCACTGATAGAAATAGTTTCTGAACCGGATATTCGCAGTGGCGATGAGGCCATGGCTTATTTGAATGAAGTACAAAAGTTGGTTCGTTATTTAGGTATTTGCGATGGTAACATGGAGGAGGGCTCTATGCGTTGCGATGCCAATATTTCCGTTCGCCTGAAGGGTGAAACTGTTTTAAATGCCCGCAGCGAGGTTAAGAACATGAATAGTATGCGCAATGTAAAACGCGCAATTGATTATGAATTCATCCGCCAGGTAGATGCGCATGAAGCAGGAGAGAAGTTGGCACAGGAAACAAGGGGTTTTGATGCGGTTAAAGGTGTAACACTTTCGCAAAGAAGTAAGGAACATGCGCATGATTATCGTTATTTCCCCGAGCCCGATCTGCCACCTGTATTTGTTACTGAAGAATATATAGCGAATGTAAAGGCCAACATGCCCAAACTGCCTAATGAATTGATAGGCGAGTATATCAACACCTATGGCCTACCTGCTTACGATGCAAGGATCATTACCGATGATAAGGAACTGGCTGAATACTTTAATGAATTGCTGGCCCAAACAAAAAACTACAAGGCTGCGGCTAACTGGATACTTGGCCCCGTAAAAAATTACCTCAACGAAAAAGGATTAGAGATTAAGGATTTCAAAATTCCCGCGTCTAACTTTGTAAAGTTGATTGCTTTAATTGATGAAGGCAAAACAAATTTCGCTACGGCATCGGCAAAAATATTCCCGGTAATGGCTGAGAATCCAAACAAAGAACCTTTGCAAATTGCGCAGGAACTGGATTTAATACAAAACAGCGATGAGGGACTTATCAGGGATTTGATTGAACAAACGCTCTCAAAATTCCCCGAAAAAGTGGCCGAGTACAAAGGCGGAAAGAAGGGCCTGGTGGGTATGTTTGTTGGCGAGGTAATGAAGCTTTCAAAAGGTAAGGCAGATCCTAAATTAACCAGCAAATTGATGCAGGAAACCCTGGATGGCGGAGCAAATGGTGCCGGTGTTTGACGATAAAATGATATTTATACCTTTAACCTTTCTAACCACTAAATACTAATTACTAAACACTCTTATTATATGCGCAAAATTTTCAGTATCGTTTTCCTTCTAAGTATATTTTCATCGTGCCATCTAAATGGTAGTTCAGATAAATACTCCATACAGGGAACCCTCAAAAACCATCCCGCAAAATCAGTGTTGCTCGAAAAGCTGACGCTGCAAAAAATAGTTGCCGTTGATTCTGCCAAGGTTGACGATAAAGGCGGTTTTAAAATGGAGGGAATTACCGAAAAGGGATTCTATCGTTTAAAGCTGGATGAGAAAACGTTTTTCCTTGTATTGCTTGAGCCGGCTAAATACACAGTTAACATCGACCTTGCAAATCAACTGGACCCTTGCAAAATAGTAGGACCTGCTGATAATGACGAGTTTCAGACAGCCATGAAGAAAATTGGCGAAACTCAACGCGAGCTTGGTAACTGGAGAATGACCTATCAAATGCTGGCCCAAAAAGGAACCAGTCAGGATACTCTGGCATTCGTGCAACAGCAAATGCAAATGGCCGCTATGAAAATGGAACAACTGGTAAAGGATAGTTCTAAGGTGGCTAAAAGTCCACTGGTAGCCATGTTCTATGTTACCAATGTACAGATAGACCAGTTCCCTAAAGAGAACCTGGCTGTGTTACAACGTATGGAAAAAGAAATGCCCGGTTCTACTTATACAAAAGATTACCGCGATGTATATACCAAGTACGAAGCACAAATGAAATCACAGGAAGGCGCAAAACAAGCTGCAGAATCCATTGCAGTTGGCAAAGCTGCACCTGATATTGATTTAAAAGACCCGAACGGAAAATCGATCAAGCTTTCCTCGCTTAAAGGCAAGGTAGTATTGCTCGATTTCTGGGCCTCATGGTGCGGCCCGTGCCGTATGGAAATGCCTAATGTTGTTGCAGCTTACAAAAAATATAAAGACAAAGGCTTCACCGTTTACAGTGTTTCGTTGGATAAAGATGCTGCTGCCTGGAAAAACGCTATCACCGCTTTAGGTATGGTTTGGGAAAACCAAGTAAGCGACTTAAAATGGTGGCAGAGCGAAGCAGCCGTTCGTTATGGAATACAAGGAATACCTGCTGCTTACCTGCTTGATAAAAACGGTATCATCGTTGCTTCTAATCTAAGGGGCGAGGCCCTGGATCAGAAGATAGCCGAGGTGATCAAGTAGCATTTCCTTAGTTTCACTGCATGTTTAAAAGCCGCATAGTTCTTTCATTCTGTATGGCAATATTTGTCGTCAGTATGTTTAAAAGCTATGGGCAGGATACTACAGGTTTTCAGGGATTTAAGGCCCCTAAGCTTCCCGGTATTCAACACGTTATTAAAAGCAATATTATCCCGGTTCTTATAGGGCAAATACCTTATTGCGGCGAATTGCGCGTTACATATGAGCATATGATCACGCACAATCAATCTATATCGGCGGGGTTTGCATATAATTTTCCCAATTTGTTTCTGTTGTTGGCTACTGCGCAAAACGGCTCAAACAGTCTGTTTCATACTTATAGTATGAGGGGTGCCCGCGCTGATATTGGTTATCGGTTCTATCCATTAAAAGAAGAAGAAGCGCCTGAAGGGCTGTTTTTCGGACCTTACATCTCGTACAACTTTGTAAAAATTGCCGAAAAACACGGCGACAATTACCAGGTGGTTAATTACTTTAATGCCAGCGGCGTAGCTGGTTACCAGTTTATGTTTGATGGCTTTTCTCTGGAGGTTTTCGGTGGTCTTGGTTATCGTAATAACTTTATACTTAAATACGATAGTCACATTAATCAAACTTATACCACCGGTTTGCCTGTAGTTATTGATCTTGGTAAGTTTAAGTACGTAAAAATTGTTGCACAAATAAATTTCGGATATGCCTTCTAAAACTCCACAAAGGTTACAACAGGAAAAAACAATAAATTTTATGCTCACTTGTGGGCTCGCCGTGGCAATTGCTGGTGCCCTGTTTAAATTAATGCATTGGCATAGCGCAAACCAAATGCTTTTGTCTGGAATGGGCTCTGTGGCGGTTGCCGCGGCCTTTAAAGGAATATTAGAGGGCACTTTGGAGTCAATTGTTACTGGTTGTGCCATAGCTGTGGGGGTAATCGCCGTTTTATTCAGGTTAATGCACTGGCCAGGGGCTGATATGTTGCTAATAGTCGCCATTGCGGGAGCAATAGTTTGGGCATTAGTAATCCTTAAGGGCAAAATGGGAGGAGAACAGGAAAAATAGATCCGTACTTAATGCCTGTAGGCTCAAATTCTCCCTTTGCATTCAAACAATGTAGTTAAATTTCTGTTAAGCAATATCACGCTGTAAGGATACCTTTGTCTATACGACAAATAGGAAAAGAACATGAAAGGCGCCATCTCAATTTTAATTGCTCTTGGTTTAATGCTCGCCTCTTGCGGGCAGCAAAAAAGTAATATTCAAAAAACGGAAATTCAAAAACAAACAGGTATGAATACTAATAACGACGACAGCGGAAAAGTGGTAAAAACGGATGAGGACTGGAAAAAATTTCTCACCCCCGAACAGTATCATGTGCTTCGCGAAAAAGGAACTGAGTCTCCTTTTACAGGCAAATATTATCTCAATAAAGAAAAAGGCGTTTACGTTTGCGGTGCCTGTGGTAATGAATTATTTACCTCAGATATGAAATTCGATTCGCATTGTGGCTGGCCAAGTTTTGATAAGGAAATTGCCGGCGGAAAAATTAAAACGGTAGTTGACACTTCATTCGGTATGGTACGTACCGAAATCCTTTGCGGCAAATGCGGTTCGCACCTGGGCCACCTGTTTAACGACGGCCCTACCGAAAGCGGAATGCGTTACTGCGTTAACTCACTTTCTCTCGATTTTAAGAAAGAGGATAACAAATAACAGTAGAGCCTGGAATTTTTTGAAGCCGCGGCATAAAAGTTGCGGCTTCTTAATTTATATTACATTCAGCACCATAATATCCGGCAACAAAATGAAAGAAAAAGCACCAGCGAAGAAGAAAAAAGTAGAAAAGAACGCCTCGCCAGACGTCGCGATGAAATATCACATGATAAGCAAGTACCGCGACCTGGTAGCTAAGAGATATGATTACGAGTCCATCAAAAGTAATCCCAATGTTCCGGATGATTTTACGAAGAAGATGGTCGAAACACTTAAGGTCTATTTTCTAGAAAGCCTTTATCCCGAGCCTGTATTACGCGAAAAACTGGATGCCGCATTTTCTGAATTGGAGAACTACGTAATGCATCCCTCAAAAGTTTGGCACCTGCTGGGCAACATTACGGCCGCTATTTTTCGTTTCGGCTTCCAGTTTCCTGCAGCGGTTGGTGCTGGACTTACTTCTCTTACCGCCTACACTTCGGCAAAGCATTTTGAAAATTCATTGACCCAGGCTGCGCTGGAAAAAGGGTACACCATACCGGTAAGTGACGAGCAGTTTTTTCAGTGCATGGTTGCAATTCCAAAAGACGAATTGTATCGTTTTATTGGTGAGTTGGAGAATCTGTTTAAGTCGTTTACCAATACGGTTCTGCTCGGCAAAACCATTGGTATTATGGATACGGTAATCGAAACTATGAAATCCAAACCCGATCTGTACGGCCCCAACGAAGTAGAAGCCATAGAACTGGGCAAAGCCATCATGCAAAAGGGCTACGATCTTTTTACGCAATACGATGAACATATGAAAGAGGAGATACTGGAATTCATCAAAACCAACGAAAAAAATTTCATCGATAGCCTGTATTAAATTCTTTACGCATACTCTTTCCTACCTGTGCGTTAAAATGCATTTGGATTCCATATTTTCACCGCCGTGCAGAGCATTCACCAGGTACTGAAACAATATTGGGGTTTCGATAACTTCCGTCCATTACAGGAGGACATTATCAATTCTCTTCTTCAAAAAAAAGATACACTTGCTCTATTGCCCACCGGTGGTGGCAAATCCCTATGTTTCCAGGTACCGGCTATGGTTACAGATGGTTTATGCCTGGTCATATCCCCTTTGATAGCTCTGATGAAAGACCAGGTTTCCAACCTTAACCAAAAAGGAATTAAGGCAGTGGCTGTTTATAGCGGACTTTCATATCGCCAGATTGATACGCTGTTAGATAGCTGCGTTTTCGGGAACAATAAATTCCTCTACATCTCGCCTGAGCGTTTAGCCATGGAAGATTTCCAGGTAAGAATGGCCAACATGAAAATCTCTTTACTGGCAATTGATGAGGCACACTGTATTTCGCAATGGGGGTACGATTTTCGTCCGCCCTATTTAAAAATAGCGGAGGTAAGGGAAAAACTAAAAGGTGTCCCACTAATTGCTTTAACCGCAACGGCAACACCCGAAGTAGTAGAAGATATTCAAGCGAAGCTCCATTTCAAAAAGAAGAATGTTTTCCGTAAAAGTTTTGTGCGCAGCAATATCAGTTACGTAGTCCGTCATTCACCCAACAAAAATCAATCCCTGGTTGAAATACTGAGCAAGGTAAATGGAAGTGCTATTCTGTACGTTCGCAATCGTCGCAAAACAAAAGAGTACTCCGATTACCTGAACAGGCATAAGATCAAATCCGATTTTTATCACGCAGGGCTTGAACCCAACGACCGATCAAAAAAGCAGGATAGCTGGATGAACAACAAAACCCGCGTGATATGTTGCACCAATGCTTTCGGAATGGGTATCGACAAGCCCGATGTTCGCACGGTCATTCACATGGACCTTGCAGATAGCATCGAAGCCTATTTTCAGGAAGCAGGAAGGGCGGGGCGCGATGAAAAGAAAGCCTACGCGGTGCAATTGGTTGATAAGAGTGACTTTATTGAGCTCGAAAAGAAAATAACTGAAAACTTTCCCTCGCCCGAATTCACTAAAGAGATTTACGAGCAGCTTTGTGCCTGGTTCAGGATAGCATATAACAGCGGCGTAAACCAGCCATTTGATTTTGATATTCGCGAATTCTCAAACCGCCATAAACATAGCGCTGTTAAAGTGTTACACGCACTTAAATTACTTGAGCAGCATGAACTGATATACATGACTGACAGCGTTTATAAACCGTCGCAGGTAAAGGCCGTTGCCGGTAAGGATGTGATATACAGGTTCCAGGTAGAAAATAAAAAGTATGAAGCGCTCATAAAATTCATACTTCGAACTTCGGAAGGAGTATTTGAAGATTTTGTTGCTGTTGAGGAGGAGGTGATAGCCTCGCGCTTAAAAATATCCGTTGCCGAAACAATTACCCAGCTACAAGCGTTGGATAAGTTCAACATATTCCGCTACGATGCCCGCAAGGAAAAACCGCAACTGGTTTTTATGCAAAACAGGGTTAAGGCTGAAAATTTACGCCTGGATATTGCCTTCATTAAAAAGCGCCAAGCGGGTTACGAAGAAAAACTAAAAGCAGTGCAGTTTTACGTAACCGAAAAAGATGTTTGCAGAACAAAACTGCTGGTAAAATATTTTGGCGAAGAAGTGAAAGAAGATTGCGGCATCTGCGATGTGTGCACAGGTAAAAAAAAACAGGGTATGGGTGCCGCAGAATTCGGTAAAATTGCCGCTATGCTCGAAAATGAATTAAAGCAAATGCCGTTAACCCTGCAGCAAATCAAGATCAGGTTAAATGTAGCGCCGTCAGATTTAACCGGCGCCATTGAATTTTTAATGGATAAAGGGAAGATAAAACGCACTGCCGAATCAACCTTAAAATGGGTGGAGTAAAAAGGATAATCCTTACTGTAACCAACGACCTCAGCTATGACCAGCGGATGCAAAAGATTTGCAGAAGCCTGGCTGACGGGGGGTATGACGTTGAATTGGTTGGCAGAAAAAGAAGTTTTTCTATTCCATTAAACGAAGAGCCTTTTCACCAAACCCGGCTTAATTGTTGGTTTGACAAAGGCAAGATGTTTTATCTGGAATTTAACCTGCGACTCTTCTTTTATCTTATGTTCTCATCGTTTGATGCAGCCTGCGCTATTGATTTAGATACCATTGCTGCGGTTTATCTTAGCGGCAACTTAAAAGGTGCAAAATTGGCTTATGATGCTCACGAGTACTTTACAGAAGTTCCGGAGGTGGTCCGCCGTCCGGCAATTAAAAAGGCATGGCTATGCGTTGAGCGCACATTCGTTCCCAAATTTGATTTGGTCT